>NZ_JAALEA010000288.1 GCF_014145145.1 Dietzia cercidiphylli | reverse complement strand
CGCCCGCAGGTGCAGCCGACCACCGGTCCGGCGACAGACGTCCAGCAGTACCGGGAGGTCCTCGACGCCGGCGTCCGCGGCGAAGAGCCCGCCGCGGCCGGCGACCTCCTCCGCCGCCGCCGCCAGGTCCTCACTGTTCAGGGTGGGGGTTCCCGCCACGCCCTTCCCGTCCGCCACGGCGGAGATCCCGAACACCCCCCGGTCGAGCAACGCGCCGAGCCGTCCGAGGTTCCCGGGCACCGCGGCGCCCCACAGGCCCACGTCGACGGACGACTCGCCGGTCACCCCCTCCCGCCACCGGTCCACCTGCTCCGGGTCGGTGGCCGACGGGTCGCCGTTCGTCCCGTAGTCGACCACGGTGGTGATCCCCCCGAGGGCGGCCGAACGGGTGCCCACCGCGACGTCCTCGGTGCTCACGTGCGGGTCCACCAGCCCGGGCATCAGAACGACGTCGTCACCCAGATCGATCGTGTGATCACCCGCCAACCCGATGTCCCGTGCCTCGGACCCGGTCCGCACGGAGGAGATCACGCCGCCGTCCACCGCGACCGCCGTCTGCTGGATACGACCGTCGACCACGGCGCGGCGGGCGTGGATCAGGAGCTCGTACCTGGCCACGGATCGGTCCTCCTACGTCTAGACAAATTTCTGTGACACCCTCGGGCGTCATTGTCCCCCACGGCCGAGGTCTTCCGGGGCAGCGTCGCCGGATAGCGTGGAGGGAGACCGAACTCAGACCAGGAGGGCCCGCCATGACCGACACCCCCACCGGATTCGTCCCCACCGCCGACCTCGTCGACGAGATCGGCGAGGGCGTCCGGAGTTGCGACACCCAGTTCCGCGACCTCGGCGGCCGCACCGAGTTCTTCGGCCCGGTCTCCACGGTCCGGTGCTTCCAGGACAACGCGCTGCTCAAGAGCGTTCTGGGTGAGCCCGGAGAGGGTCGGGTCCTGGTGATCGACGGTGATGCCAGTGTGCACACGGCGCTCGTCGGCGACCTCATCGCGGAACTCGGTCGATCCAACGGATGGGCCGGCGTGGTGGTCCACGGCGCGATCCGCGACTCCGCGGTGATCGGCACGATGGACTTCGGGTGCAAGGCCCTCGGGACCAACCCCCGCAAGTCGTCCAAGACGGGCGCCGGGGAGCGGGATGTCACCGTGAGTTTCGGCGGGGTCGACTTCGTCCCCGGCGACATGCTCTACGCGGACTCCGACGGGATCGTGGTGCGCTGACCCCGGCGCGCACCCCACGCCGGGGCGTGGCGGCCGACGGGGTCGCCGAGCGGTCAGCGGATCAGGACGCGCCCGCGAAGGTGCCGACCGAGCCGACCGACAGCTCGCCGATCGAGGCCTCCGGCCCGTAACTGCCCAACGACCCGGGCGCGTACGACCCGGTCGAGTTGGGCACGTCGACGGAGAGGACGACGGACCCGGTGTTGATGAGCGTCGTCAGCAGGTTCATCAGCGAGCCTGTGCCGAGGGAGCCGTAGCCCAGACTGCCGAGCGCGTCGATGGTCGCGGGATCGACCGACATGCACCGGGCGCCGTTCATCGTCTGGATCCACACGCAGAACGGGTCCGTCGGCTCCTCGGGCGCCGCCGTCGCCGACCCGGCCCCGGAGAGAAGGGCGGTGGCCATCAGAGCGGACGACGCCGCGGCGAGCAGGGTGGTGCGCATGTCAGGAAACCTCCGGGTAGGCACCCCACCCGGGCGTGGGGCTGTCCTCACGAAGTGTAACGGGTATCACACCGTCCGCGACCGGCGCCCCGGACGGGTCATGCCTCGCGTCTGATCCACCGCAGGAGCGGGCCGAGGGAGACCCGGTCGGTGAGATCCAGCCCGCCCAGCTCGAGCATCGACTGCTCCTCCGGGGTGAGATCCGGTTTGCGGCGCAGTGCCGCCAGCGCGGTCTTGATCCCCAGCCGCTGCCGGAACCCGAGTTGGTCGGGGGTCACCACGCCGCGCAACTGGAACAGCTTGAGGTCCCGGAGCTGGTCGGCGGAGAACTCGCTCGACATCAGGTCGATCCGGGCGTCGTCGGTGACCGGGGTGGGGCCCACCATGACGACGGCGACCCGGCGACCGGCCTCCACGAGCGCCTCCCAGTTGTCCTTGATGAACCCCGAGCCGCCCAGACCGCCACCCGGACGCATGCCCGTCACCAGGACCACCGTCCCGGCCACCACGAGCTCGGCGGGATCCACGGCGTCGTGGTGGGAGCTGCGGGCGTCGAACTCCTCCGCCACCCAGTCCGCGTAGCGGCGGGCCCCCGGGTCGTCGTCGTGCAGCACCACCGGGGCCGGCACGGCGCCGGACGTCATCTCGTTCACTGAGGCCTCCCCTGCCCGTCACGGGCGACCACGCGGGCCGCGCGGCCACCGAACGCCACCACGTCGCCGTCGGCCAGTCCGCGACCGCGCCGCACGTCGACCTCCCCGTTGACCCTGACCGCGCCCGCCGCGACGGCGTCCTTGGCCTCCGCCCCCGAATCGAGCAGCGAGGCCAGCTTGAGGAACTGGCCGAGCGTGAGCTTGCTGCCCAGATCACATTCGACGTCGTCCACTGGTGGACCGGCCGGCGGTGTCACCCGCGCGGCCCGTCCGCGTCCTGCGATATGGCGGCTCATACCGCCGAGCCTATCGGCCCCGTCGTCAGGGGGCGGGACCAGAGGGTGGGGCCTGCTCCTCCGGTGGCACCGCACGACCACGCCTCGTGACCAGTGCCAGACCCATCCCGCCGGCGATGAGGACCGCGGCGGCCAGGCCCAGCGCGACGGTCTGCACCCCGGAGATGCCCAGGGAGGACGAGTCCGGGCCGTCCCCGGCGTCCGGCGAGTCCCCCTCCACCGGGAGCGGGGGGAGTTCGCTGAGCACCGGGAGATCGGTCACCTCGACCCTCGCCCCGGAGCCGGTCCCCTGTGCGGAGGCCGCGGGCCCACCGATCATCGCGACCGACAGCCACAGCGCGACCACGAGCGCCACGACCAGGCCGACGAACACGGCACCGGACACGGCGGCAGGGCGACGGCGGACC
Source organism: Dietzia cercidiphylli (assembly GCF_014145145.1). Lineage (GTDB taxonomy): Bacteria > Actinomycetota > Actinomycetes > Mycobacteriales > Mycobacteriaceae > Dietzia > Dietzia natronolimnaea. Next base: position 11,367 of record NZ_JAALEA010000288.1, on the reverse strand, counting down.
ATGTATGCCTTCCGTGACGGCGGCCGGGGTGGCCTGGATCGAATTGCCTCACATCTTAGGTTCTATTAAGGCGAAACAATACCCCGCCGTGCTCCCCCGGGCGCGCGTCCCCCGGTCAGCGCTGTGCGACGTCCGTGGGTCGAACGGGCGACGGGAGGGCCGTCTCCCCCATGAGGAAGCGGTCGACCGAGGCCGCGGCGGCGCGCCCCTCGGCGATCGCCCACACGATCAGGGACTGGCCACGTCCCATGTCCCCGGCGACGAACACACCGTCGACGTTGGTGGCGTACGTGTCGTCCCTGTCGACGTTGCCCCGGTCGCTGAAGTCCACGCCCAGGTCGGAGCACAATCCGGTCTTCTGCGCGCCCGTGAACCCCATGGCCAGCAGGACCAGGTCCGCCGGGTACTCGAAGTCGGTGCCGGGCACCGGCTCGAAGCGCCCGTCGACCATCTTGACCTCGGAACCCTTGAGCGCTGTCACATGGCCGCCCTCGCCGAGGAACTCGGCGGTGGAGACGCTGTAGACCCGCTCGCCGTTCTCCTCGTGCGCAGACGCCGTGCGGAACATCAGCGGGTACACGGGCCACGGGGTCGAGGCGGCACGGGTGGCGGGCGGCCTGGGCATGATCTCGAAGCTCTTGACCGACTTCGCACCCTGGCGGGTGGCCGTTCCCAGGCAGTCGGCGCCGGTGTCGCCGCCGCCGATGATGATCACGTGCTTATCCCGCGCGTGGATCTCCGGCAGGCCGTCGGAGTCCACCACCGGGTCACCGACCGCGGCCTTGTTGGCCAGCGGCAGGTAGTCCATCGCCTGGTGGATCCCGTCGAGCTCGCGGCCCGGGACCGGGAGATCCCGTCGCATGGTGGCGCCGCCACAGAGGACGACCGCGTCGAACTCGCCGCGCAGCTGCGAGGCGGTGATGTCCTTGCCCACGTTGACGCCGGCGCGGAACACCGTGCCCTCCGCCTCCATCTGGGCGAGGCGCCGGTCGATGATCTCCTTCTCCATCTTGAACTCGGGGATCCCGTAGCGCATCAGACCACCGATACGGTCATCGCGCTCGAAGACCGTCACCGAGTGCCCGGCGCGGGTGAGCTGCTGCGCGGCCGCCAACCCCGCCGGGCCGGAACCCACGACCGCCACCGACTGGCCGGTGCGGAACGAGGGGATCACCGGATCCATGGGACCGTCCTCCCATGCCTTCTCGGCGATCTCCACCTCGATCTGCTTGATCGTCACCGCCGGCTGGTTGATGCCCAGGACGCAGGAGCCCTCACACGGGGCCGGGCAGAGCCGCCCCGTGAACTCGGGGAAGTTGTTGGTGGCGTGCAGACGATCCACCGCCGCGTCCCACCGCCCGCGGTGCACGAGGTCGTTCCACTCCGGGATGATGTTGCCGAGCGGGCACCCCTGGTGACAGAACGGGATGCCGCAGCCCATGCAGCGACTGGCCTGGGTCTTCAGGTCGTCCTCCGGGAGGGTGGTCGACTCGTAGACCTCCTTCCAGTCCATGATCCGCAGATCCACCGGACGACGCTCGGGGAGCTCCCGTTCGGTGTGCTTGAGAAAGCCCTTCGGGTCAGCCATTTGCGGCCTCCATGATCGCCTCGTCCACGTTGCGTCCGTCCTTCTCCGCCTGCTCGATGGCGAGCAGCACGCGCTTGTAGTCGCGCGGCATGATCTTGACGAAGTGATTCACGTTCTGCGCCCAACCGGACAGGATCTCCCGCGCCCGGGTCGAATCGGTCTCGGCGGCGTGCCGCTCGACGATCCGGTGCAGGAACTCGACGTCCTCCGTCAGCAGTTCCTCGATCTCGACGAGCTCGTCGTTGAGGTTCACGGGCAGCTGCCCGTCCGGGTCGTAGAAGTACGCGACACCGCCCGACATGCCGGCGGCCACGTTGCGCCCGGTCGACCCGAGCACCACGACCTGGCCACCCGTCATGTACTCGCACGCGTGGTCACCCACGCCCTCGACCACAGCGGTGACGCCGGAGTTGCGGACGCAGAAGCGCTCGCCCACCATTCCCCGCAGGTAGATCTCACCGCTGGTCGCGCCGTAACAGATCACGTTGCCGGCGATGATGTTGTCCTCCGCCACGAAGTCCGGGGCCGCGTCCAGGGCGGGCCGGACCACGATCCGACCACCCGACAGTCCCTTGCCCACGTAGTCGTTGGCGTCACCGAAGACACGCTGGGTCACGCCGGCGGCGAGGAACGCCCCGAACGAGTTGCCCGCCGAACCGGTGAAGGTGAGGTCGATGGACCCGTCCGGCAGGCCTGCGGCCCCGTGCGCCTTGGAGATCTCGTGGCTGAGCATGGTGCCGACCGAGCGGTTGACGTTGCAGATCGGGTACCGACCGGTGGCCGGGCCGGACGACGGGTCGACGAGCACCGAACGGAAGTCCTCGATGAGCGTGCGGTCGAGCACTCCCTCCAGCTTGTGGTCCTGCTGCTTGGTGCAGCGCAGGTCCTGGTGCATGAAGGGCGAGTCCGCCTGGGCGAAGACCGGCTCGAGGTCCAGCTTGGCCGCCCGCTTGTTGTGGGCGAACGCACGGGACTTGTCGAGGCACTCGGAGTGTCCGATCGCCTCGTCGAGGGACCGGAAGCCCAGCTCGGCGAGGTACTCGCGGACCTCCTCCGCGACGAACTCCATGAAGTTCACCACGTACTCGGCCTTGCCGTTGAACCGCTCGCGCAGCACCGGGTTCTGGGTGGCCACACCCACCGGGCAGGTGTCGAGGTGGCAGACGCGCATCATGACGCAGCCGGCCACGACGAGCGGCGCGGTGGCGAACCCGAACTCCTCGCCACCGAGCAGCGCCGCCACGATCACGTCGCGCCCCGTCTTGAGCTGCCCGTCGACCTGGACGACGATGCGGTCGCGGAGCCCGTTGACCAGCAGCGTCTGCTGGGTCTCGGCCAGGCCCAGCTCCCACGGTCCACCGGCGTGCTTGAGCGAGGTCAGCGGCGAGGCACCCGTGCCACCGTCGTGGCCCGAGATCAGCACCACGTCGGCGTGTGTCTTGGACACGCCCGTCGCGACGGTTCCCACGCCCTGCTCGGCGACGAGCTTGACGTGGATCCGAGCCTCGGGGTTGGCGTTCTTCAGGTCATAGATGAGCTGCGCCAGGTCCTCGATCGAGTAGATGTCGTGGTGCGGCGGGGGCGAGATCAACCCGACGCCCGGCGTGGAGCCACGGACCTCGGCCACCCAGGGGTACACCTTGCCCGGCGGCAGCTGGCCGCCCTCGCCCGGCTTGGCGCCCTGGGCCATCTTGATCTGGATGTCGGTGCAGTTGGCCAGGTAGTTGCTGGTCACACCGAACCGGCCGGAGGCGACCTGCTTGATGGCCGACCGGCGCCAGTCCCCGTTGGGGTCGGGGCTGAACCTGGCGATCGACTCGCCGCCCTCACCCGAGTTGGACCGGGCGTGCAGGCGGTTCATCGCGATCGCGAGGGTCTCGTGCGCCTCCGCGGAGATGGAGCCGTAGCTCATCGCCCCGGTGGAGAACCGCTTGACGATCTCCGACACCGGCTCGACCTCGTCGATCGACACCGGCGGGCGGGTGCTCTTGAGCTCGAACAGACCGCGCAGCGTGGCGAGACGCTCCGACTGGTCGTCGACGAGCCGCGAGTACTCCTTGAAGATCTCGTATCGGCCGGACCGCGTGGAGTGCTGGAGCTTGAACACCGTGTCCGGGTTGAACAGGTGGTACTCGCCCTCGCGCCGCCACTGGTACTCGCCACCGATCTCGAGCTCGCGGTGGGCGGCCTCCTCGGGACGCGGCAGGAAGGCGAAGCGGTGCCGACGGGCCACGTCCTCGGCGATCTCGTCGAGGCCGATCCCGTCGATCGGGCTGACCGAGCCGGTGAAGTACTCGTCGCACAGTTCCTGCGACAGCCCGGTGATGTCGAACAGCTGGGCGCCGGTGTAGGAGGCGAGCGTGGAGATGCCCATCTTGGACATCACCTTGAGCACGCCCTTGGCGGCCGCCTTGCGGTAGTTGGCGCAGGCCTCGACCGTGTCGATCCCGGCGAGGTCGCCCGTCTTGACGAGCTCGTCGATCGACTCGAAGGCCATGTAGGGGTTGATGGCGTTGGCTCCGTAGCCGAACAGCACCGCCATGTGGTGCACCTCGCGGGCGTCGCCCGACTCCACCACGAGGCTGACCCGGGTGCGGGTCTTCTCGCGGACGAGGTGGTGATGCACGGCGGAGGTCAACAGCAGCGACGGGATGGGCGCGTTGCGCTCGTCGGACTCACGGTCCGAGAGCACGATGACGGCGGCACCGTCCTCGATCGCGTCCGAGACCTCGCGCCGGATGCGGTCCAGCGCGATGCGCAGGCCCCGCCCGCCGTGGGCGACGTTGTACAGACCGCGGACGGTCACCGCGCGAAGCGCCGGGCGGGACTCCCCCGCCGCCCGCAGCGTGGCGAGCTCGGAGTTGCCCAGGATCGGGTTGTCGAGCTTGATCTGCCGACAGGAGTCCGGGCCGGGGTTGATGAGGTCACCCTCGGGACCGAGCGTCACCCCGTAGCTCGTGACGAGCTCCTCGCGGATGGCGTCGAGCGGCGGGTTGGTGACCTGCGCGAACCGCTGGGCGAAGTAGTCGAACAGCATCCGGGCCCGCTGGGACAGCACGGGAAGCGGGGTGTCGGTACCCATCGACCCGGTCGCCTCTGCGCCGACACCGGCCATCGGGGAGACGAGGATGCGGAGCTCCTCCTCGGTGTAGCCGAAGACCCGCTGCCGCAGCACCACGCGCTCGTGGCTCATGATCTCCTGGCTGACCTGGGGGAGGTCGCCGAGTCGGACCATGCCCTCGTCGAGCCACTGCTGGTAGGGGTGCTCGGCGGCGAGCTGCTCCTTGATCTCCTGGTCGTCGATGATCCGCCCCGCGGCGGTGTCGACCAGGAACATGCGGCCGGGCCGCAGGCGGGTCTTGGTGACCACCTTGTCCTGCGGGATGTCCAGGACGCCGACCTCGGAGGCCATGACGACGAGACCGTCGTCGGTGACCCAGATCCGCGAGGGGCGCAGGCCGTTGCGGTCGAGGACCGCTCCGATCACGGTGCCGTCGGTGAAGGTGATCGACGCCGGACCGTCCCAGGCCTCCATGAGCGAGGCGTGGTACTCGTAGAACGCCCGCTTGGCGGGGTCCATGGTCTCGTGACGCTCCCAGGCCTCGGGCACCATCATGAGCACGGCGTGCGGAAGAGTGCGGCCGGCCAGGGTCAGCAACTCGAGCGCCTCGTCGAACCGCGCGGTGTCCGATCCACCGGGGGTGCAGATGGGCAGGGCCGCCGACAGGTCCTCGATGTGCTCGCTCGACATGAGCGACTCACGGGCCCGCATCCAGTTCTCGTTGCCGCGGGCGGTGTTGATCTCCCCGTTGTGCGCGACGTAGCGGAACGGATGCGCGAGCGGCCAGGCCGGGAAGGTGTTGGTGGAGAAGCGGGAGTGGACGATGCCCAGGGCGGACTCCACGCGCTCGTCCTGCAGGTCGAGGTAGAACTCGGGGAGCTGCTTCTCCGTGAGCATGCCCTTGTAGACGAAGGTCCGGGGGCTCAGTGACGGGAAGTACACGGTCTCCGAGCCCAGGTCGCCCTTGCCGGGCCCCTTGGATCCGAGCTCGTGCTCGCACCGCTTGCGGACCACGAAGCACTTGCGCTCGAGTGCGAGCTCGGTGAGCAGGGCGCCGTCGGCACCCGCGGCCTTGACGAAGATCTGGTGGATGGTCGGCTGGGCGTCGCGGGAGATCGCGCCGACCGTCGAGTCGTCGACCGGGACCTCACGCCATCCGATGACAGTGACGCCCTGCTCGGCGGCGATCCTCTCCACCAGGCGCTTGGCGTCCATCGCCAGCATCCGTGACTGGGGGAGAAAGCAGAGGCCGGTCGCGTACGCACCGGCCTCGGGCAGTTCCAGGTCCTGCTCCTCGCGCATCACCTCGCGGAAGAACCGGTCCGGTACCTGGATCATCAGACCCGTGCCGTCACCGGTGTTCGCCTCGGCGCCGACAGCGCCCCGGTGCTCGAGGTTGACGAGCGCGGCGATCGCCTTCTCGACGATGTCCCGGGACTGACGTCCGTACATGTCCACGACGAACGCGACACCACAGGAATCGTGTTCATATTCAGGGCGGTACAGGCCTCTGGGGCCGGGAGTCGTCATCATCTGCTCGCCTTCGTTTGTCGACGGGCGGACTCCGTGGTGGCTGGAGCACCCGCACTCAGATCACCGTGGTGCTCTGGCCCGCAAATAATATGGGGAAAAGGGGGTAGCCGCACAATTGGGTTTCGTCAATCGACGCGGACTGACGTGGGATACGGATTCCACCCTGTGAGATTTCTCTCAGGTCACGGGCACTCTCGCTCCCGAAATGGCAACTGCCCCGCTCCGAGTGGACCACTCGGAGCGGGGCAGTTGGGGTGTCAGATCACCGGATGAACGGCAACGGGGGCAGGGTGACGCCGTCCGGCAGCGCCACCTCGTAGTCGCCGAGCGAACCCGTGGTGACGATGGCCGCGTTGGCGGTGACCGCGACCCCACCCTGGGCGCCCGGTTCACCACCGCGACCGTTGGGGGTGGGTGGCCCCGGGGCCGGTGGAGCCTCGACGACGGGCTGTAAAGGAGCTGGTCCCGGCATGGCCGAACCTGCCAACGGGGGGAATCCCGGAAGCTCTGGGAGTTGGATGTTCAGGTCCATCAGGGACTGCCCGATCATCGGGGCGGCGGCGATCGAGCCTCCGATGAGGACCACCGGGAGCAGGATCGGAACCGAACCGGCCACCGACGCGGCCGTCGAACCCAACGGGGCGAGTGACGCGATCAGGGAACCGATCGGGGCGAGAGACCCCTCCACCGAACCCGGCTCCAGGGACCCCATCGGGAGCGAGCCCTCCAACGAACCGTCGTCGAGCGACCCGGGCTCGAGGGAGCCCTCGAGGGAGCCGTCCAGCGACCCGGCCTCGGACCCCGCCGACAGCGGAGCGAGCGACCCGGGCTCCAGCGAGCCCTCCAACGATCCGGCGTCAGACCCGGCCGAGAGCGGCGCAAGCGAACCGGGGGCGAGGGACCCGTCGCCCGCCTCGGAGCCCGACGACCCGAGCGCCAGCAGCAGGCCCAAACCAACGAGCGAACCCAGCTCAGCCGAACCGAGTTCGCTCGACCCCTCCAACGAGCCGCCGAGCGAACCCTCCAGCGCGTCAGACCCGGCCTCAGAACCAGCGAACACCGGATCAAGAGACCCGGATTCCAGAGAACCCTCCACGGATCCCTCCAGCGCATCGGACCCGGCTTCAGAGCCGGCGAACACCGGATCGAGGGAACCAGGCCCCAGGGAACCGTCCAAAGACCCGTCAAGCGACCCGGGCCCGAGCGATCCATCGCCCGACGACCCGAGCGCCAACAGCAGGCCCAAACCAACGAGCGAACCCAGCTCAGCCGAACCGAGTTCGCTCGACCCCTCCAACGAGCCGCCGAGCGAACCCTCCAGCGCGTCAGACCCGGCCTCAGAACCAGCGAACACCGGATCAAGAGACCCGGGCTCCAGGGAACCATCCAGCGAACCCGGCTGCTCCAGAGAACCCTCCACGGACCCCTCCAGCGCATCGGACCCGGCTTCAGAGCCTGCGAACACCGGATCGAGGGAACCAGGTCCCAGCGACCCAGCCGGCAGGCCGACGTCTTCCGAACCTGAGGAAACTTCGTCGAGAGACCCGGGCTCTCCCGAGCCCAGCGCAAGTTCGAGGTCCAGCGCGAGACCCAAGCTCTGGCCCAATCCCAAACCGGCACCTAGACCGAGATCCGCCGATCCCGTCTGGGAATTGGCGACCGCCGGGGAGCCGACGGCGGCAAGCGCCACCGCCCCAGCGAGCGCCGCCATTCTCAGATGACGCGAACGCTTAAATGACATTGTCGTCCCTCTTTCCGTCGTGTATGCCGTAGGCCGCCGAAGGACCACTAGCACTTGCTCTCCTACTCGATATGCACATCGTGAAATCTCAGGATAGTGTTACTTCCGTCACAGTTCCACCGGTGCGGCGGAAAACTCCTCTCGTCGTCGTCGGGAGTTCCCCCCGACCACCTAGGCTCGCCGGGTGACCACCGCTCCAGACTCCCCGTCGGCCCTGAACAGGCCGCTCCGGAGCCAGCCGCTCCGCCGGATGGCGGACGGGACCGTCAAGCAGATCAACCCCTTCACCGGCACCGAGGTCTGGACGGTTCCCGGCCGCGGCCACCGCCCCGTCGACCATCCGCCAGGCGAGGTCCTCCCGGTGGACCCCCACGCGGCCGAGGCGTACTGCGCGTTCTGCGTGACCCGGCTGCGCGAGACCACTCCGGAGAAGTCACGGCTGGTGCGCGACGGCGACACGTGGACGACGCTCGACCGGGTGGCCGCGCACGAGCTCGGCCTCACGACCCCTGAGTTCCGGCTCTTCGGCAACCTCTTCGAGATCGTGTCGCTGGACTACTGGAGAGCGGTCCACGGATACCGGATCCCGGCCCGGGCCGCCGCGCACCAGACCGCCTATCTCGGGACCGACGAGGGCGCCGACCACGTCCGCGCTCTGGTCCGCACCAGGATCGCCGCCGCACAGGGGGATCCGGCGGACGCCGAGTCCATGACGACCGCGGAGCTGGCCGCCCACTCCGAGAGCTTCTTCGGTGGCTGCCACGACGTCGTGGTGGCCCGCCGCCACCTCACCGACGGCGCCACGAGTTCCGACCGCCACGCCTCCTCCGGGTGCCTCGACCCGGACGAGCACCAGCAGTTCATCGCCTTCACCGTCCGCGCCATGCGGAACCTGTACACCGACAACCCCCATGCCCGGTACGTGTCGGTGTTCCAGAACTGGCTGCGTCCCGCGGGCGCGTCGTTCGCACACCTGCACAAGCAACTCGTGGCGATCGACGAGGTCCCGGCGAAGACCGGTCGCGAGGTGGCCGCCCTCGCCTCGGAGCCGGACCTCTACTCCACGCTCGGGGTCGACCACGCGGCCTCGGAGGGGCTGGTGCTGGCGGCCAACGAGCACGCGGTGGCGGTGGTCGGGGTGGGGCACCGCTATCCCGCCCTCGTCATCTATTCGCGCTCCGCCGCGAGCGAGCCCTGGGAGCACTCCCCGGACGAGCTCCGCGGGGTCTCCGACCTCCTGCACGCCTGCCACGCCGCCACGGGCCCCCTGGTGCCCACCAACGAGGAGTGGCACACCCGGCCACCGGGGGTCGGCGCGGCGATGCCGTGGCGGATCGTGCTCAAGTGGCGGATCTCGAACCCCGCCGGATTCGAGGGGGCGACCGGGATCTACGTCAACACGATCGACCCGTGGGCCCTGCGCGATCGGGTCGCGCCGCGGTTGGTCGAACTGCGTGACTCGGGTCGGATCGCCGACATGGCGCTCGGGGCGGAGTGCGGGGACGTGCGGGGGTCCTTGCGCTCCAGGTGAGGCCGGGCGAGGAGCGGGACGGGATCGACGACGACGAGGTGGGACGACGACGAGGTGGTCAGGTGAGCACCGGGGGTGCCCCCGCCTAGATCGCGCGTCTCGCCCGACCCCGGGGGAGCCTGGCGGCGGTGGCCTCACGGATGCCCGGTACGGAGGCGGGGATCACGACGGGTCCGGAGAGCGACGGGTCGAGCAGCATCGCCGTGGGCGTCTCCTCCGAGCCCATGTTGATGCGGCGGCAGAGCTCGTAGGCGTCCTCGTCCCGCCAGATGTTGACCCAGTGCACCTCGAGCCCCTCCCGGGCGGCGCGCCGCCGCAGCGCGGAGGAGTACGGGCACCCGGGGCGCCACAACACCACCACGGCGTGCTCCACGCAGGAGCTGCGCACCGACTGCAGGGGCTCGTGACCGGTGACCCTGAGCGGCGAGTTCCACAGAGCCACCACCGCGGTCACCGCCAACACCAGCAGCGCCGGTGCCGCGCCGTGACCGAACCCCACGATGGTCCAGGCGAGCGCGCACCCCACGGCCACGACGGCCGCGGGGCCGAACCAGTGGCCGGGGACGATCTCGCGCCCCGCCCGGGCGAAGGGGTGTGTCACGCGGACGACCATACGCGTGCCGGATCCCGGTCCGCCCGTGCATTAACCGAATTGTGATGCGTCCACGATCGGCTCTCCACCCGTCGTCCGTGACGGTAGCGTCGGAGCGATGACGGACTCGCGCCCGCCGACCCCGGCCCCGCCGACCAGCACCCGGAAGCTCCGCGACCTCACGGGACCCGGGATCACCACCGCGTTCGGTATGGAGGGGACCGATCTGGGGATCACCGCCAGGACGCCCTCCGGACGCCTGCTCGCCGTGTTCGGCGACACCTTCGCGGGAGCGGGGATGGGAGCCCCCCACGTGGGGCGCCCCCACCCGGGGATCGCCGAGTGCTCCCCCACCACCGACGAGCGACCGGGGCCGGGCAACCCCGACTGGCGGTCCCCCGTCGGCCTGTTCGCCGACGACGCCGCCCCGGGCGGGGGCCTGGTGTGGACGGGCGCGGCCGGTCCCGGCCCGCCGGACTACGCGGGGCAACTCATCGACTACGTCCACGCCCGGGGCTGTTCCACCGTCCTCCCCGGCGACGTCCTGACCCTCGGCGACACGATGTATCTCCACGTCATGGTCAACGAGGGGCTGGGGACGGTCACCCGGACCGAGATCCACCGCTCGGTCGACGACGGGAGCACCTGGGAGCCGACCGGTGTCACGTTCTCCCCCCGGCTCGAGGGCGGCCACCGCCAGCTGTGGACGTGGGAGACAGGCGGGGACGGATTCGTCTACGTCATGTCGACCGGGTTCCAGCGGGACAAGGGGGTCATCCTCATGCGGGTCCGCCAGGAGCACCTGGCGGATCCCGGCGTCAACGGGTGGCAGACGTGGGGCTACCGCGAGGGCGCCTGGGACTGGGGCAATCCCACGACAATCGTGCTTCCGGGCCGCATCGGCGAGATGTACCTGCGGCGGTGCGAGGACTTCTGGACCCTCACCTACTTCGACGCCGAGCACTACCGGATCGACTGCCTCACCTTCCCGCACATCGGCGCCGACCTACTGGACAGGTCGGTGACGACCCACACCACGCTCCTGCACGGCTGTGCCTGGGGCGACGAGTCCGACGGCTCAGATCCCGCCGCGGGTCCGGCACGCGTCGCCCAGCTCTACTGCGGCTGCCCGGTCCCGGGGTCCACCCCCGAGGAGTGGCACGTGGTCGTGAGCCAGTGGAACACCCACGACTCGGCCGCGGGCCCCGCCGGCTGGCCGTACCGCTCCATGCAGTTCGTGGGGTCCATCCCGCGTCCGCCGGGGACACGGGCCGGGGACCGACCCGCCGCGGGCGCGTAGGTCCGCGGCCGCGTAGGCCCC
>NZ_JAALEA010000287.1 GCF_014145145.1 Dietzia cercidiphylli | reverse complement strand
GGCCCGCAGGACCCTCGGCCTCGCCGACGGCCCCCTCGGCTCCCGGGCCGTGGCCCTGCACCTCGGGCGGACCGGGGTGTCGACACTCAGGTGGGTCCTGGACGCGGTGGAGGGCTGAGACCGGACCGGCTGCGAGGGCGCGGCGGGCCGAAGGGGGCTACCCTGTGACGATCCGACCCGGCACGGGTCGGCCGTCCCGTCGGCGGGGACCCCTCCCGCCCACCACAGTGAGGTACCCATGGCCGGTGGTCTCGCCGCCCTGCTCGACGACATCGCCGTCCTCGCCCGGATGGCCGCGGCCAGTACCGACGACATCGCGGCCGCCTCCGGACGCGCGAGCGTCAAGGCCGCCGGAGTGGTGGTCGACGACACCGCCGTGACCCCGCAGTACGTCCGCGACGTGGAGCCGTCGCGCGAACTGCCCATCATCCGTCGGATCGCCACGGGTTCCCTGGGCAACAAGGCCATCATCATCGTCTTCGCGCTCCTGCTCAGCCAGTTCGTCCCGTGGATCCTCACCCCACTGCTGATGCTCGGTGGTGCGTACCTCTGCTACGAGGGCGCGGAGAAGGTGTGGGAACGCGTCACCGGCCACCACGAGGAGGCCACGCCAGTCGTCGAGAAGGGCCCCGACGCGGAGAAGCGGATGATCCGCGGGGCGGTGACCACCGACTTCATCCTCAGCGCCGAGATCATGATGATCGCGCTCAACGAGGTCGCCGAGGAGCCGTTCTGGACCCGCGCGGCGATCCTGGTGGTGGTGGGGCTGTTCATCACCGCGCTCGTCTACGGCGTGGTGGCGGTGATCGTCAAGATGGACGACATCGGACTCCACCTGGCCGGGAGGGACTCCCCGGGGGTGAAGAGGTTCGGCAGCGGTCTGGTCCGGGCGATGCCGACGGTCCTCGAGGTGATCTCGTTCGTCGGGATGCTCGCGATGCTGTGGGTCGGCGGACACATCCTCCTGGTGGGACTGGACGAGCTCGGGGCGACCGCCCCGTACCACCTGGTGCACCTGCTGGAGGAGCCGGCCGCGGCGGTGGCAGGCGTCGGGAGCGTGCTCGGGTGGCTGGTCAACACGGTGTGCTCGCTGCTGTTCGGCCTGGTCGTCGGCGCGGTGGTGGTGGCCGTGGCCCACGTCGTCCCCCGTCGACGGGACGAGTCGGGGCCCGCCCCCACCACAGCGGAGGCCGCCGGGACCGGTCACGCGAGGGACTGATGCTCCTCACCGTGGGGCACGGTCGGCTCGCGGGCGACGAGCTCGGGGGGTTGCTCACCGGCGCCGGGGTCGAACTCCTGGTGGACATCCGTCGATTCCCCGGGAGCCGCGCCAACTCGGCCGCCGCACAGGGGGCGGTGCCGGAGCTCGCCCGCGACCTCGGCATCGACTACCGCTGGGAGGAGCAACTCGGGGGCCGTCGCACGCTCACGGCGGAGCAACGGCGCGACTCACCCGACACCTGGTGGCGCGTCGAGGCGTTCCGCGCCTACAGCGCGTGGACCCGCTCCCCCGGGTTCCGCGCGGCCCTGGACCGGGTCGTCGGGGACGCCCGCGCCCGTCGGACCGCGGTCATGTGTTCGGAGTCCGTGTGGTGGCGCTGCCACCGCAGGATCGTGGCCGACGTGACGACGACCGTCCACGACCTCCCCGTGGGGCACCTCATGCACAGCGGGTCGATCACCGGGCACAGCCCGAGCGAAGGACTTCGGCTCGACGCCCACGGACAGCCGGTGTGGGACGCCGGCGTCGCCTAGGCTCGTGGCATGGAACCGGCACCCTCCCTCGCCCCCGTCGCCGCACTTCTCGGCACCTGGAGGGGTGAGGGCGCGGGGTCGTATCCCACCATCGAGGACTTCACGTACACCGACGAGGTGGTCTTCACTGATGTCGGCAAGCCGTTCCTGCACTACGTCCAACGGTCGTGGAGCGCGGACGGCTCCCCCATGCACACCGAGACGGGTTATCTGCGCATCCCGGGGGCCGGGACCGCCGAGTTGATCCTGGCGCAGCCCATGGGACAGACCGAACTCGCCGAGGGCACCGTCGTGGCCGAGGCGGACTCGCTCGTCCTGGAATTCCAGGCCCGGGTGGCCAACAGCGCCACCGCCAAGCAGGTGGACGCCACCAGGCGCCGGTACGAACTCACCGGGGACAGGTTGGTCACCACCTTCGCCATGGCCGCGGTCGGACAGCCGATGACCCATCACCTCCACTCCGATATGCGGCGGGTCTGAGCGTCGTGGCCGAGAAGAAGAACGACGGGCGATCCGCGAACATCAAGGACGAGAAGGTCTACGAGGCGCTGCGCGACGACGGCGCCAGCAAGGAGAAGGCCGCCCGGATCGCCAACGCCTCGGCCGGGCGATCGCGGTCCGAGGTCGGCCACAAGGGTGGCAAGGCCGGCTCGTACGAGGACTGGACCGTCGACGAGCTCCGCGACCGCGCCCGGGAGGTCGGCATCGAGGGACGCTCGTCCATGACCAAGGACGAGTTGATCGAGGCGTTGCGGGAGCACTGAGCCGGGCTCACCGGGCCGGGCTCAGCGGGCCGCGCGCTCACCCTCGTCGGCGTGTGGCCCGGTGCGTCAGCGC
>NZ_JAALEA010000286.1 GCF_014145145.1 Dietzia cercidiphylli | reverse complement strand
CCGCGGGGCGGCGAGGGGACGGCCGGCGTCAGATCCGGTCGACCAGCAGCTTGGCGAAGGCGGCGGGGTCGGCGAGCGTGCCCCCCTCGGCCAGGACGGCCGCGCCCGAGAGCAACCGCGCCGTGTCGGCGAGGCCCGGGGTCGACGGATCCTCGGAGTACTGAGAGCGCAGCCGCTCGACCAAGGGATGCGAGGGGTTGAGCTCCAGGATCCTCTTGCTCGCGGGCAGTTCCATGCCCGAGGCCCGGTACATCGCCTCGAGCTGCGGGGTCATGTCGAACTCGTCGCCCACCATGCAGGCCGCGGACTCGGTGAGCCGCTGCGACAACCGCACCTGCTTGACCTCGTCGGACAGCTCCTCGCCCAGCCACTCGAGCAGGCCGGTGAACTCCGCGGAATCCGCCTGGCCCTTCTCCTCCTCGACCGGGGAGCCGATACCGGACAGGTCCACGTCGCCCTTGGCCACCGAGCGCAGGCGTCTGCCGTCGACCTCGCCGACCGCGTCCACCCACACCTCGTCGACCGGGTCGGTGAGCACCAACACCTCGACGCCCCGCGCCCGGAAGGCCTCCAGGTGCGGGGAGTTCTCCACCGCCGCGCGGGACGTGCCGGTGAGGTAGTAGATCTCCTCCTGCCCCTCGGCCATGCGGGAGACGTACTCGGCGATGGTGGTGCCCACCTCGTCGTCGTCGCCCCCGGTGGCCTCGTCGGAGGCTGCACGAGTGGACGCGAAAGTGCTCACGGCGAGGAGCTGCTCCCGGGCGTCGACGTCGGAGATCAGGCCCTCCTTGAGAACCGCTCCGAAGTTCTTCCAGAACGAGCGGAACTCCTCCGGACGGTCGGTCCTGATCTGCTCGATCGTCTGCAGGACCCGCTTGACCAGGCGCTTGCGGATCGCCCTGATCTGGCGGTCCTGCTGCAGGATCTCGCGCGAGACGTTGAGCGAGAGGTCCTGGGCGTCGACGATGCCCTTGACGAAGCGCAGGAACGGCGGCACCAGCTCCTCGCAGTCGTCCATGATGAAGACTCTGCGGACGTAGAGCTGGACGCCGCGCTTGGTATCCGGGGAGAAGAGGTCGAACGGCACCTGCGTGGGCAGGAAGAGCAGCGCCTGGTACTCGAACGTCCCCTCGGCCTTGAGGGTGATGGTCTCCAGCGGCTCGTCCCAGGCGTGGGAGACGTGACGGTAGAACTCCGAGTACTCCTCGTCGGTCACCTCGGAGCGGGGCCGCGTCCACAGCGCCTTCTGGGAGTTGAGGGTCACGGTCTCGGTGAGGGTGTTCTCCGCGGCGGGGTCGTTCCCCTCGTCGTCGTCCCCCGTCGGCTCCGGTGCCGGCCTCTCGACCTCCATCCGGATCGGCCAGGCGATGAAGTCCGAGTAGGTGCGCACGACCCGGCGCAGCGTGGACTCCGCGGCGTAGTCGGGCAGCGCCGCGTCCCCACCGGCCGGCTTGAGCTGCAGGATCACCGAGGTGCCCTGCGGGGCGTCCGGTGCCTCCTCGATCGTATAGGTGCCCTCGCCGCCCGAGGTCCAGCGCGTACCCGTGGCCTCGCCGGCCTTGCGCGTGACCAACGTGACCGCGTCGGCGACCATGAACGTGGAGTAGAAGCCGATGCCGAACTGGCCGATGAGGTCCGCGGTGACCTGCTCACTGGCCTCGCCCGACTCCTGAGCCGCGCGGGCCGCGGCGAGGGCCTCGCGCATCTGACCGGTGCCCGACTTGGCGAGCGTGCCGATGAGGTCGACCACCTCGTCGCGGGACATCCCGATGCCGTTGTCGCGGATCGTCAGCGTCCGTGCCTGCTCGTCGGGGATCAACTCGATGTGCAGGTCCGAGGTGTCGACCCCCAGCGAGGAATCCTGGAGAGCGGCCAGTCGCAGCTTGTCCAGGGCGTCGGAGGAGTTGGAGATGACCTCTCGGAGGAAGGTGTCCGGGTTGGAGTAGATCGAGTGGATCATCAGATCCAGCAGCTGCCGGGTCTCTGCCTGGAACTCCCGGGTCTCGGCTGCGCCGGAGGTCTGCGGGCTCATGGTGGCGAGGGTTCCTCTCTCTGTGATGGGCGGGTATGTGGGATGGGCGGGCGCGCCCCGTGAGGGCACCCCCACCGGACTGATCACGACGTGCTGTTCACGACGACACGATCAACCTACTGTGGGGTCCGGACATTCCGGAGGAGCCCCCGTGACCGAGAACCCGCTGCCCCACGACCACCTGGCCGTCCTCGACGCCGCCACCGAGCTGTTCGGGCGGGCGCTCGCCGACGGGCTCGACGGCGACTGCGGGTCGTGCCCCGGATGGAGTCGCCGGGACTGCGCCAACCACGTCCTCGGAGGCGGTCTGCGGTACGCGGCCTATTTCCCGCGCCTGCCGGAGTCCGAGATCGGTTGGACCCGGACAGCGGACCATGCCGGCGACGACCCCGTGGGTGCGCTGTCCCGTACCTCCGCCGGGCTTCGTGACCGGCTGGCCTCGGCCCCCGACGCCGATGAGCTGGTCGCCCACCGGCTCGCGGAGATCCCCGTCCGGGACCTGCTGGCGCTGCGGGTCTTCGAACTCCTCGTGCACGCCCACGACCTGCGCGGAGAATCATGGGAGTCCGACGAGGCCGAGACGCTCGCCGGCTGGGTGCTCGAGAACGGGCGGGACGTGGTGGAGCTCATGCGCACCTTCGGGGTGCTGGCCCCGGCGCGATCCGTGGGACCCGATGCGGACGCGCGTGCCGGGCTGCTCGCGGTGGCGGGCCGCGACCCCGGTTGACGGACACCGCCGCCCACCTTGCGCACACGCTCACCCCGGTCGGCGGAGGGCGATATTTCTCGTGACTGCGGCCGGCGACCGGTCTAGCGTCGATCATGCGGAGAACGCCTCAGGCACGGGCCGGGGCGCGCAGGCGAGAGGATCCGCGATGGCCATGCAGTCCAGCCCCTACATCTCCTTCCCGGGTAACGCCTCCGAGGCGTTCCCGTACTACCGCGACCTCTTCGGTGGCCGACTCGACCTGATGACCTACGACCAGATGCCGCCGATGGAGGGAATCCCGTTCACCCCGCCGTCCGGGTCGGTCGCCCACGCGACGCTGGAGGCCCCGGGCATCACCCTCACCGGCGGCGACGCCATGGGCGAGGACCTGCCCCGGCTCGCCAGTGACGTCTACTCGTTCCTGCTCGCCTTCGACACCACCGACGAGGCCCGCACCTTCATCGCCACCGTGGCCGACGACGGGGGCGAGCTGGCGATGCCGTTCGAGGTGGCTCCCTGGGGCGACCACTACGGTCAGGTCCGGGATCGGTTCGGCATCCGCTGGGACGTGGTGGTCGACGGATCGGCCGGGTGATTTCCGGCTGACCGCCCCGTGACACCCGTATCGATCACCTCCGCTTGTTACGGTTCAGCCATGGATATCTCCGGAGCAAGTGCAATCGTCACGGGCGGTGCGTCGGGAATCGGCGCCGCCGTCGTCCGTCAGCTCGCCGCGCAGGGTGCGAAGGTGGTCGTCGCCGACCTCAACGCCGAGAAGGGTGAGGCCCTCGCAGGCGAGGTCGGCGGCGTGTTCGTGGCCGTCGACGTGACCAAGACCGAGGACAACATCAAGGCCGTGGAGGCCGCGCTCGAGCTGGGCCCGCTGCGATACCTGGTCAACTCGGCCGGCATCGGCTGGGCGCAGCGCACGATCGGCCGGGACGGCGAGTTCGCCTCGGCCTTCGACATCGACTCGTTCCGCAAGGTCATCGACATCAACCTCGTCGGCTCGTTCGACATGCTCCGACTGGCCGCCACGGCCATGTCCCGCGGCGAGGCCGACGAGGACGGCCA
The DNA here is from genome assembly GCF_014145145.1 of Dietzia cercidiphylli. Classification (GTDB taxonomy): domain Bacteria; phylum Actinomycetota; class Actinomycetes; order Mycobacteriales; family Mycobacteriaceae; genus Dietzia; species Dietzia natronolimnaea. The sequence continues at coordinate 8,145 of NZ_JAALEA010000286.1, read as the reverse complement.
GAAGGGCGCGATCGTCAACATGGCCTCCGTCGCCGCGTTCGACGGGCAGATCGGCCAGGCCGCGTACTCCGCGTCCAAGGGCGGCATCGTGGGCCTGACCCTGCCCGTGGCCCGTGACCTGTCGGCCGCCGGGATCCGCCTCAACACCGTCGCCCCCGGCCTCATCGACACCCCGATCTACGGCGAGGGCCCCGACTCGGAGGCGTTCAAGGCCAAGCTGGGCGAGAGCGTCCTGTTCCCCAAGCGTCTCGGCTCGGGCGACGAGCTGGCGTCGATGGTCATGGAGCTGCTCACCAACCCGTACATGAACGCGCAGACCGTGCGCGTCGACGGTGGCATCCGGATGCCACCGAAGTGAGCTGACACCGCAGTGGGCTGACACCTCAGTGCGCTGACACCGCAGTGGGCTGACCCCGGGTCGCCCCGGGTACACGACGGCCCCGCCGGATCGGATTCCGGCGGGGCCGTCGTGCGTATCCAGGGCCCGGCGTACGGCCACGCCGCGCCCGTCCCTCACTGTTCACATCCGCCTACCGCAGCCGCTCGTGTCCCTGAACTCTCGCGTGCGCAACTGCGCAGGCCGGTGTTCATCGAGACGGGCGCCTGCCCCGCAGGTGTACAGGCGCGGGAGCAGATGCCCGCCCGCCCGCCCGGGGGTGTCAGGCCCTGGCGCGGCGCTTCTTCAGACGCCCCTCGAGGTAGACGGCGAGCTTGGTGAGCGTGTAGTTGATGATCACGAAGAGGATGCCGGCCACGATGTACGCGGGAACGGTGTTGGCGTAGGCGGAGCCGAGGGTCTTGGACCAGTTGAGCAGCTCCAGGTAGGTGATGCCGTACCCCAGTGCGGAGTCCTTGAGGACGACGACGAGTTGGCCGACGAGGGCCGGGAGCATGGCCGTGAGCGCCTGGGGGAGCTGGATCGAGCGCAGCACCTGCCCCGGGGTGAGCCCCACCGCGAGTCCCGCCTCGGTCTGCCCCGAGGGCAGACCGTGGACTCCCGAACGGACGAGCTCCGCGATGACGGCACCGTTGTAGAGGGTGAGCGCGGTGACCACCGCGGCCAGCGGCGCGTGCTGGTTGGGCACGATGTTCGAGGTGGCGAAGTACCCGAAGTAGGCGAACACCATCATCAGCAGTACCGGGACCGAGCGGAAGAACTCCACGATCACGCTGCAGAACCACCGCAGTGGGGCGAACGGCGAGAGCCTGCCCATGCCGAAGAGCAGCCCGAAGATCACCGCGAGGACGATCGAGATGGCCGCCGCGGTGAACGTCCCCTTGAGACCGGGGATCAGGTAGGAGGTCCACACCTCCGGGTCGGTGACGAACGGCTCCCACATGAACGCCTGCAGCTGGCCGGCGGCCTCGAACTGGATGTAGACCACGTAGGCGATGCCGACGGCGATCAGGGCACCGATCACCGTGAAGATCTTGTGGCGGAGGCGGGCCTTGGGGCCCGGGGCGTCGAACAGGACGGCCTGGGTGCTCATCGCTTCACCGACAGCTTCCGTGAGAGGGACGTGGTCCAGAGTCCGATCGGGAGGGTGAGGATCACGAACACCATGGCGAAGAAGAAGAACGTCGGCAGGCTCGCGCCCTCGTTCTCCGTGATCACCTGGAGCAGCCCCGCCGAGTCGCCCACGCCGATGACGGCGGCGACCGTCGAGTTCTTGATGAGAGCGATGATCACCGAACCCATGGGTGCGATGGACCCTCGGAACGCCTGCGGGAGGATCACCTCCCGCAGCGACTGCCCGAACCCGAGTCCGATGGACCGGGCGGCCTCGGCCTGGCCCACCGGGACCGTGTTGACACCGGAGCGCAGGGCCTCGCAGACGTACGCCGCGTGGTAGACGGCGAGCATGATCGCGGCCCACCAGAAGGCGTTGCGGGCGAAGTCGTCCGAGACGGACAGCTGGAGGATGAAGGACAGGCCGAGGATGCTGAACACCATCAGCAGCGTCAGCGGCAGGTTCCGGAAGATGTTGACGTAGGAGGTGCCGAGTCCGCGGAGGACGGCCACCGGGGAGACCCGCAGGATCGCGATGATCGTCCCCAGCACCAGTGCGCCCACCGTCCCGAGGAGCGAGAGCTGAATGGTGACCCACACCGCCCCGAGGACGTCATAGTCGGCGAAGATATCGCCCATGGTCCACCTTCCGTCATGAGGTGTGGAGGGCCTCCGCGCCACCGTTCACCGGTGGCGCGGAGGAGTTGTCAGGTCAGATCAGGCGCAGGCGTCCGGGTTGGGCGGGTTGCCCTCTCCCGGCTCGAAGCCCGCCGCTCCGAGGTTCTCCTCGACGGCCGCGTCCCAGCTGCCGTCGGAGATCATCTCGCGGATGGCCTCGTTGATCTGCTCGCACTTCTCCGTGTCGCCCTTCTGGATACCGATCCCGTAGAGCTCCTCGGAGAAGGGGGATCCGACCACCTTGAGCTGACCCTGGTACTGGTCCTGCGCGGCGTAACCCGCGAGGATCGTGTCATCCGTGGTGAGTGCGTCGACCGCGTTGGAGACCAGTGCCGAGACGCACTCGGAATAGGTGCCGAACTCCTGGAGGTTGACCCCCGGGACCTCCTCCTGGACGTTCTGCGCCGAGGTCGACCCGGAGACCGAGCACAGACGCTTGCCGTCGAGCGACTCCGGCCCGGTGATGCTGTCGTCGTCCGCACGGACCAGGAGGTCCTGGCCGGCGATGAAGTACGGTCCGGCGAAGTCGACCTTCTCCTTGCGGGAGTCGGTGATCGAGTACGTGGCCACGATCATGTCCACCTGCCCGGTCTCGAGGAGGGTCTCGCGCTGCGCGCTCGGTGCCTGGACCCACTCGATGTCCTCGGCGGGGGTGCCGAGCTTCTCGGCCACGTAGGTGGCCACGTCGACGTCGAGCCCGTTGTAGTCGTTGCCCACCTTCAGCCCCAGGCCCGGTTGGTCGAACTTGATGCCGATCCGGAGCTGGTTCTCGCCCCCGTCATCGTTCCCGCACGCGGTCAGGCCGAGAGCCAGGGTGACCGCCGCTGCGGCCGATCCGATCCGTCGGAAGTTCATGTGTTCTCCTCGTGAAATGGGTGGGTCGAGATCTGGGGGAGGTGATTCTGGAACGGGGGCCCGGTTCGGGGGTGGTGAGCGGACCCGAGCCGACTCAGTTGGTCAGGATCTTGGACAGGAAGTCCTTGGCACGGGCGCTCTGCGGGTTGGTGAAGAACTCCTCCGGGGTGGCCTGTTCGACCAGTTCCCCGTCGGCCATGAAGATGACGCGGTCGGCGGCCTTTCGCGCGAATCCCATCTCGTGGGTGACCACGACCATGGTCATCCCGGACCTCGCCAGCCCGGTCATCACGTCGAGGACCTCGTTGATCATCTCCGGGTCCAGGGCGGAGGTGGGCTCGTCGAAGAGCATGACCTTGGGGTCCATCGCGAGGGACCGCGCGATGGCGACACGCTGCTGTTGACCACCCGAGAGCTGGGCCGGGTACTTGGACGCCTGGTGCTCGACACCCACCCGCTCCAGCAGTTCCATCGCCCGCTTCTCCGCGACGGCCTTGGACTGTTTGCGCACCTTGATGGGGCCGAGGGTGACGTTCTCGAGGATCGTCTTGTGCGCGAACAGGTTGAACGACTGGAAGACCATGCCGACGTCCGCACGGAGCTTGGCGAGCGCCTTGCCCTCCTCCGGCAGTTCCTTGCCGTCGATGGTGATCGAGCCCGACTCGAAGGTCTCGAGCCTGTTGATCGCCCTGCACAGCGTCGACTTGCCCGAGCCCGAGGGGCCGATCACGACGATGACCTCGCCCTGATCGATGGACATGGTGATGTCCTTGAGCGCCTGGAAGTCACCGAAGTGCTTGTTCACGCCTGAGATCTCGACGAGTGCCATGGGAGGGATCATAGGCGGCTGAGGATTCATCGAGGATCGACTCGCCGATTGGACCTTTCCGGTCGACAACTCCACCGGCCCTCCGTACCGTCAACCCATGGCGATATCAGACGTGAAGGAATACGCCCATCTCTCCGCCGAGGACGTCGAGGCGATCGGTGAGGAACTCGACGCGATCCGCCAGGAAGTCGTGGACTCGCTCGGCGAATCCGACCGCCGGTACGTGCAGAACACGATCCGTCTCCAGCGCGGACTGGTGGCCGGTGGCCGGGCGGTCCTCCTCTTCTCCGGGTACCGCCCGGCGTGGCTGGTGGGGACCGGGATGCTGGCCGCGGGCAAGATCATCGAGAACATGGAGCTCGGCCACAACGTGATGCACGGGCAGTGGGACTGGATGAACGACCCGGTCATCCACTCCACCACCTGGGAGTGGGACATCGTGGGCACCTCCGAGCACTGGAAGGCCACTCACAACCATCACCACCACACGTACACCAACATCATCGGGATGGATGACGACGTCGGGTACGGCGTGGTCCGTGTGACGCGTGACCAGCCGTGGAACCCGGCGTACTCGCTGAACCTGGTGTGGAACACCATCCTGGCGTTCACCTTCCAGTGGGGCGTGGGGGTCCAGCACCTCGAGATCGCGCCGGGCACCATCAACTCGTCCGGCCGGGCCGAGCAGAAGCGGCGCATCGGGCAGTTCCTGCGCAAGGCCCGCCGTCAGGTGGGCAAGGACTACGTGTGGTTCCCGCTCCTGTCGGGCCCCAACTGGAAGTCGACGATGGCCGCCAACGCCACCGCCAACGTCATCCGGAACCTGTGGTCCAACGCCGTGATCTTCTGCGGGCACTTCCCGGACGGTGCGGACAAGTTCACCCTGGAGGACCTCTCCGAGGAGACCCAGGCGCAGTGGTACCTGCGTCAGATGCTCGGCTCCGCCAACTTCACCGGAAGCCAGCTCACCCACTTCATGTCGGGCAACCTCTCGTACCAGATCGAGCACCACCTCTTCCCCACCATCCCGTCCAACCGGTACGGCGAGATCTCGGAGAAGGTCCAGGACGTCTGCCGTCGCTGGGATCTGCCGTATACGACGGGTCCGCTGTACAAGCAGTACTGGCAGTCGTGGCGCACGATCGCCAAGCTCTCGCTGCCCGACCGCTTCCTCAAGGCCACCACGGACGACGCGCCGGAAACCAGGTCGGAGCGCATGTTCGAGGGTGAGCCGCGGACCTACGACGATCACGCGGGCCCCCGGTCGGGCCTGGTCACCGCTCTCAAGCACCGGACCGACCCGAATCAGCTCCGGCGCCTGACCCGCACGGTCTGACGGTGGCGGACGACCGGCCGGACGAGGGAGCTACCTCCGGCGACCGGACGCCGAGCGTCGACGAGACGCATCGGCGACCACCCGGCGCGACCGACGCCGAGGTGGAGGCCGCAGGCACCGCCACCGAGGCACTGGAGTACGTGGAGCGGGCCCGGGGGCACCTCTATGACCTGCACCAGCTGATCGGGCGCGCGGACATCCTCTACCAGCAGGCCGCGGATCAGCTGGAGGCGGTCGGCCGGACCGAGCTCGCGGAGCTGATCCGGACCGAGATGGTCGGGGTGAACGTCCTCCACGGGCGGTGGACGTTCCAGATGGTCGAGGAGTTCGACGACGGGTTCTGGACCACTGCCCGAGAGGTCAGCAAGGCCGTCCGGGACGAGGTCACCGACGGGCGTCGCCACGTCTACGAGGCCGAACTCAAGGAGCGGAACCGGTCCGCGGGCACCACGGGTCATGAGGCGACCCCGCGGGAAAATCTCTGACCTCCGCGGGGTCGGCCGGTGTCAGCCGGTCCGGTGTCGGCCCGCCATGGCGTGCCGTTCGGACTCGGTCGTCCCACCCCAGACCCCGTAGAGTTCCTTCGATTCCATGGCGAACTGCCGACAGGGGTCGAACACCGGGCAGCCCTGACAGACGGCCTTGGCCCTCTCCTCCTTGCGACGGCGTTCGCCCTTCGATTCGTCCTCTGCGCTGTAGAACAGGTCTTCGAGATCGATGCAGGCGGCATCGTCCCGCCACGACCAGAACTCCGCAGTGGGTTCGAGGTTCCTGTATCTGGGCACGGCGCCTCCTTCCCGCGACGCTGAAGTGCCCTGCCATGAGCCCTGGATGTTCAGAACGCGGTTGACTCCATCCTGACAGTCGACGCGGCGAGGTCAAACGGAAATTAGCGAGCGTAGGCTAACCTTTCTCGGCAAAAGTCGACGGGGGCTGCGCTTTTCGGAGCCTGTGGCCAGAGGTTAAAGTTCGGCAATTCTCCGGGGCCGACTCTTCATCTGCTGAGACGAGTGGCGGAAGTGGGCCTCGTCAGCTGCCGAACCGGGCCGTCGTCGCCCCGCGGATCACCTCGGCGGCGCGGGCCGCCGCACCGTCGACGCCCCACCACGCGCGGATACCTCCGGTCTCCCCGTCCCGTGCCCTCTCCAGTTGTCGGCGGACGGCGTGCCCGACGGCGGTCGGCCCGTCCCCGTAGCGCAACACGCTCACCGCCGGGATCGAGTCCAACGCCCCCGCGGTGGCGTCCTGCTCCCCGTACGGCCGCCGGCCCGGGACCACCACGAGCGGCACGTCAGCGCAGGCGGCATCGGCAACAGACGACTGGCCCCCTCCGGTGACCACCACGTCGGCCGAACACAGTTCCGGCCAGGGGTCCGCGTGCCATTCGCCGTCCGGGCCGCCCACCTCGAGCCAGTCGGCCACTCCGAGCTCGCGCGCCGTCGATCGGACCGCCCTCCAGAAGCGGTGGTCGCCGCCGGAGCCGGAGCCGTTGAGATGGACGACACGGGGACGACGACGATGCCGTGTCTCGCGGACGCGCCGCTCGAAGCGGGACACTCCGCCGATCTCCGCGACGGGGTTCTCCGTCCGCCGCAGGGTCGCCTGATGCGCTCCCGGTGGCCACGCCCCGATCAACCGCTCCGCAGCACGAACCCGCAGCAGGTGGGGCTCGTCCTCCCTCACCCCGGGCGGCAGCGTGCTGACCATCGGGATGCCGGTCATCCGCGCGGCCAGCGACATGGCGGGAGACGAATCGACCCAGAAGGCGCGGGGTCGTGCGTGGTCCATCCACGCGACGGCGGCGCGGCGCGCGGAGAGGGTGAGCTCCTCGGCGTCCTCCTCGTCATCGATGCCGGACGGGAGGTGGACGACGCGGGTTCCCGGGGGGAGGAGCGCGTCGTCGAACTGGCCCGAGATGAGCATCGTGACGTCCAGTCCCCGTTCCCGCAGGGCGCCCATCACCGGAATGGCCCGGTGGAGATGACCGCGCCCCCGGTGGTGGACGTAGACGCCGATCATCGAAACCCTCCCTCGGTCCGTCGGCTTATTCCGCTCCGCGGATCGCGCCGAGTAGTGCGTCGCAGAAGGCGGGGAGGTCGTCCGGGTTGCGGCTGGTGAACACGCCGTCCGAGCTGACCAGCTCCTCGTCCACCCACTCGGCTCCGGCGTTGACCAGGTCCGTGCGCAGGCTCGGGTAGGAGGTGACGCGGCGCCCGCGGACGACGTCGGCCTCGATCAGGACCCATGGCGCGTGACAGATGGCCAGGACGGGCTTACCCGCCTCGACCATCTCGCGGACGAGGGTCAGAGCGTGCTGGTCCTGGCGCAGAGCGTCCGGGTTGGCGACGCCGCCCGGCAGGACCAGGACGTCAACGTCGGCGGCGGTCACGTCGGCGCTCGTCCGGTCGACCGCCTGGGTGCCGGCCGGGGTGAGGTGGTCGACCAGGTCGACCTCGCCGTCGGATGTGCTGACCAGGAGCGCCGTGTGACCGGCTTCGGTCACGGCCCCCCACGGCTCGGTCAGCTCGACCCGTTCGATCCCCTCGCCGGCCACGAGGAATACGACGGTTCTGGTGTCAGTGCGTGCGTCCTGGGTCTCGGTCATAGCCTGATCGTGGGGCCGGACCCCCCAGGCCCGCAACCGGACCGCCGGTGGCCCCCGGCCCGACGGTCCGGCACGATACGTGGATGCGACGACGAGACCCGATCGACCGACGAGGACGGCGCGACCGCCGGCGAGGCGGCTGCGGCTGCTCCCTGCTCGTGCTGCTGCTCCTGGTGCTGGGGCTGGCCGTGGCCGCGGAGTTCGGCGCCCGGTGGTACCTGGCGGACCGGGCGGAACGCGAGGCGTCGGCGCGGCTCGGAGCCCCGGTGTCGGTGGGATTCGGACCCACACCGATCCTCTGGGATCTGGCCACCACCCGGGCCATCGACACG
>NZ_JAALEA010000285.1 GCF_014145145.1 Dietzia cercidiphylli | reverse complement strand
CGCGGGATGCGCCCGCGGTGCGGCGGTCCCGCCGTGCGGCGGTCCGGCCGGTCCGGCGGTCAGAGGTGGCGCGTGGTGTCGATCCCGAGGTTCATCCCCGCCAGTCCGCGCGGCCGGACGGCCAGTCCGTCCGCGATCTCCCTGTACGCCCTGCCGGACGGTGAATCCGGCTCCGCCAGGACGATCGGGGTGCCCTCGTCGCCGTGCTCCCGGACGGCCTGCTCGAGCGGCACCTGGCCGAGCAGGCGCACCGGTGCCCCCACGGAGCGTGAGAGGTTCGCCGCGACCTCGGCCCCACCGCCGGTGCCGAAGACGTCCATGCGGGTGCCGTCGGGGAGTTCGAGCCACGACATGTTCTCGATGACGCCCGCGATCCGCTGACGGGTCTGGAGAGCGATCGACCCCGCCCGTTCGGCCACCTCGGCGGCGGCCTGCTGCGGTGTGGTCACCACGAGGATCTCCGCCGACGGGATGAGTTGGGCGATCGAGATGGCGACGTCACCCGTTCCCGGCGGTAGGTCCATCAGCAGCACGTCGAGGTCGCCCCAGTACACGTCGGCCAGGAACTGCTGGAGGGCGCGGTGCAGCATGGGGCCACGCCACACCACCGGGGTGTTCCCCTTGGTGAACTGGGCGATCGAGATGACCTTGACGTCGTGCGCGACCGGCGGCAGGATCATCTGCTCGACCTGGGTGGGCCGGGCATCGGTGCCCAGCATGCGGGGGATCGAGTGGCCGTAGATGTCCGCGTCGAGGACGCCCACGGACAGTCCACGGGACGCGAGCGCGGTCGCGAGGTTGACCGTGGCGGTGGACTTGCCCACGCCCCCCTTGCCCGAGGCGACCGCGTACACGCGGGTGAGGTTCCCCGGTTGGGCGAACGGGATGACGGGTTCGGCCGCGTCCCCCCGGAGGTGCTTGCGCAGTTCCGTGCGCTGCTCGTCGTTCATCACGTCGAGCTCGACCACGACCTCGCCCACACCGGCGACGTCCGAGACCGCGGTGCGGACCCGGTCGGTGATCGTGTCCCGCATCGGGCACGTGGCCACCGTCAGGTAGATGCCTATCCCGACCCGGCCGGATCCCTCGTCGATGTCGACGCCCTTGACCATGCCGAGCTCCGTGAGCGGCTTTCTGATCTCCGGGTCGTCGACCTTGGCCAGGGCGGCGCGGATCGCTTCTTCGCTGGGTGCACTCATGATGCCCCGAGTCTAGGCGTCGGGGTCCGGGCGGGCGATTCAGGCAGGCGGCGGCACGCAGAACGGTGCGATGCAGGGGAGCTCGAACACCGGGAGCCCGGGTGGGGCCGGCGCGACCTGGGCCGGCGGCGCAGGGGGACGAGGCGCCGGCGCGTTCTCCGGGGACGGCGACGGGGACGGAGACGGCGGCGTGGGTACTGCCGGGGGAGCCGGCGGTGGGGTCACCTCGGTACATCCGGGTACCGGACGGCCGGGCTCGCCCGGCGGCGCGGGCTCCGGTGCCGCGGTGGGCCGACCCTCCCAGCCGTCCGGGCAGTGCTCGGGGGTCTTCGGTGGTTCCACGATCGGCCTGGGCTTGTGGATCTCCGGCAGGTCCGACGGCAACGGGTAGGAGTTGACGGCGTAGCCGTGCGCCCAGGCGTTGACGTTGGCCACGTACGCGAGCGAGTTGTTGTAGGCGAGGACCGCCCGGGTGCGGGCCGCGGGGTCACCCATCGAACCGCCCTGTCCACACAGCAGGGTCGCGGCCGCGAGTGCACCGTCGTAGATGTTGTTGGGGTCGGCCACGCCGTCGCCGTTGCCGTCCCGACCCAGCACCGCCCAGGTGGAGGGGATGAACTGCACGGGGCCGACCGCCCGGTCGAACTCGGTGTCGCCGTCGAACCGCCCGCCGTCGGTGTCGGTGATGACGGCGGTGCCGGGCAGCGAGCCGTCGAGGCGGGGACCGAGGATGCGGCCGATGGTGTTGCCCTGCGCGTCGAAGCGTCCACGGCCCTGGTTGGACTCGACCTGGCCGATGCCCGCGAGAAGTGTCCAGTCCATCTCGCACGCGGGCTTCTCGAGGTTGAGGCGGTCGGTGGCGCGGTGGTAGGCGTCCAGGGCGATGCCGGGGATCCCGAGGGGGCCGTCCGGGATCGTCGCGGGCTCGATGTGTGCGGCGCCGGGGTCCCGGACCTCGCTCGGCGGCGGGGTCTCGGAGGTCGGAGTGGTGGCACCCGCCGCGGTCGTCGTCGGATCCTGGGTGGCGGTCTCGGCCGCCTGCACGATTCCCGATGCCCCGGTGGGTCGACTGTGGTCCATCGTCAGGCTCACGGCGGTGAGCACGCCGATCACGCCCGCGGCGACCGCGGCGCTGGTCAGTGCCCGTCGATCAGTGTTGTGCGCGATCTTGCGCAAAGTTCCCCCTACAACGTCCGGACGGTGTCGCGAGCGGGGTGCGTCGCGGCATCGCTGCCGTGCTGGTCGACGCTACCTCCGGCCCCTGGTGTCTGAATCGCTTTTGCGGCGTTCGGTGTTACCGCCGTCACAATTCTGGTCCGCGAGCAGCGTTCCTATGCGCTCGATCGAGTTCCTGAGGTCGTCGAGTTCCCGGCGGAGGTAGTCGCGGGTGACCGTCTCACCCACGGAGAGCCGGACGGAGGCCAGTTCCCGGGCCAGGAACTCGGTGTCCGCCTTGGTCTGGGTGGCCCGCAGCCTGTCCTCCGCGATCGACTCCTTGTCGCGGTCCTCCTGACGGTTCTGGGCCAGGAGGATGAGGGGGGCGGCGTAGGCCGCCTGGGTGGAGAACGCGAGGTTGAGGAGGATGAACGGATAGGGGTCGAAGCGCATCGCCACGACCGTGACGTTGATGAGGATCCAGACGATCACGAGGATCGTCTGGATCAGCAGGTACTGGCCGGTCCCGAAGAACCGGGCGATGGCCTCGCTGTACCGGCCCACGGCGTCCGGGTCGACACTGATGCGGGGCCGCCGCGAGGTGACGGGTGTGGAGAGCGCGGAGCGCGTGCCCGGTTCGGTCACCGACGGACCTCCCTGTGGTCGTGGAGGTCCATGTCACGCCAGTCCTCGGGGAGCAGGTGGTCGAGGAGGTCGTCCACCGCGACCGCCCCCAGGAGATGGCCCTCGTCGTCCACGACGGGACCGCACACGAGGTTATAGGTGGCGAAGAACCTCGTCACCGAGTCCACCGAGTCGGTGGGACGCAGGCTGGACAGGCTGGTGTCCACGGTCACGGCGACCATCGTCGACGGCAACTCCCTGAGCAGCGCCTGGATGTGGACGCATCCGAGATATTTGCCCGTCGGGGTGGCCGTGGGGGGTCGGACCACGAAGACGAGGCTCGCCAGCGCCGGGCTCAGGTCGGGATTGCGGCAGTGGGCCAGGGCTTCCGCGACGGTCGTCTGGGGGGACAGGATGATGGGTTCCGGCGTCATGAGCCCGCCGGCGGTGTCCGCGTCGAACGTCAACAGGCGGCGGACGGGTGCGGAGCCCTCCGGATGCATGAGTTCGAGGAAGGACTCCGCGTCCTTCTCCGGCATCTCGCCCAGCAGGTCCGCCGCGTCGTCCGGATCCATCGCCTCGAGGACGTCCGCCGCCCGTTCCAGCTCGAGTCGGGTCACGATCTCGGTCTGCTCGTCGTGGGGCAGTTCCTGGAGGATGTCCGCGAGTCGTTCGTCGTCGAGGGTGCGGGCCACCTCGAGCCGACGCACCTCGGGTAGTTCACGCAGGGCGTGCGCGACATCGGCGGGACGGAGATCGGCGTAGTGCTCGACCAGGCTCTCGGCTCCGTGCTCCGGGGTGCCGATGGCGTCGTCGTCGAACCCCTCGATCCGGCTCCAGGGCTGGATCGACACCGGCCCCCGGCGGCCGAGGGGCCCGCGCCCACGACGGGCCCGGACGGCCAGCCTGGAGACGAGCCAGTCGCGGGTGCGCTGCCGCTCGATCTCCACGTCGACGACCTGGTAGCGCGACGTCACCGCGGTGCCGGCCGCCGAGACGGC
>NZ_JAALEA010000284.1 GCF_014145145.1 Dietzia cercidiphylli | reverse complement strand
CGTCCACCGCCCCCTCCGAGAGCAGCGTCCCGAGGAGGCGAGGGCCGCCCTCGAAATCCACCTCGCGGGCGTGGAGGCGGGACGCCAGCGCGCGCACCGCGGCGCCGGTCGGCCCCGGGTCGAGCACGTGCACTCTCACGCCCCGCGCCCGCGCGGCCTCGATGCGCTGACGACCCACCTCGTGTGCCGCGGCGATCCGGACCCGGTCGTCGGTGCCGGCGCAGAGGTCGATCAGCCGATCGGGTAGCGACCTGGTGAGGACGAGGACGGTGGGCGCGGGTCCGGTGCGCCGGTCCGTCCAGACCGGGCTCACCACGGCGGGACCGTAGCGTTCGGCCAACGCCGTCCCGGACCCCACCAGGACGAGGTCGGCGCGGGCCCGCATGGCGTCGTAGACCAGGCGGTCGGTGGGCGTTCCCAGGCCCCCGCTCCGGCCGTCGACGGTGGTGGTCCCGTCGATGGAGGAGATCATGACGGCACGGATCATCGGGGCGCCCGTGGGCTGGTCCGGCTGGAGGGCGGTCCAGATCGCGTCGAGCGAAGCCGGGTCGTCGTCGAGGGCGGGGGGTCGGGTCGACAGCACCTGGGGCTCCTTCCGTTCTGACGCCTGTCGCCCCACGATAGGCTCATCGCATGGTCTCTCGCCTCGTTGACGTCACCCCGGTGGTCCCCGCCGACCAACTCGTGGCACAGATGGTCCCGCCGTCGATGTTCGATGACGTGAGTTTCGAGTCCTACATCCCGGACCCCGCCGAGCCCTCCCAGGCCGCCGCGGTCAAGGCGTGTCGGGAGTTCGCCGAGGGCGTCGTGACCCGTCGTTCCCCCAAGAAGGGACTGTTCGGGCGTCGACCCAAGTCGGTGGAGGGGGCGGGGATCTATCTCGACGGCGGGTTCGGTGTGGGCAAGACCCACCTGTTGACCTCGATCTACCACACCTGTCCCGAGCCCAAGGCGTTCGGCACGTTCGTCGAACTGACCCACGTGGTGGGTGCCCTCGGGTTCAACCGTGCGGTCGAGGAGCTGTCCGGTCACTCGGTGCTGTGCATCGACGAGTTCGAGCTGGACGACCCGGGTGACACCATGCTGGTGTCCCGGCTGCTCGCGGAGCTCACCACGGCGGGCGTCAGCGTGGCCGCCACCTCCAACACCCTTCCCGAGCAGCTCGGCGAGGGGCGGTTCGCGGCCAAGGACTTCATGCGCGAGATCCGCAAGATGTCGGGGATCTTCGAGTCGATCCGAGTCGACGGCCCCGACTACCGTCACCGCAATCTTCCTCCGGCGCCGGACCCCATGTCCGAGGCGGAGCTCGAGGCGGACGCCGGCGCGGACCCCGGGGCGACGCTGGACGACTTCGACGCGCTGTGCGGGCACCTGGCCACCCTCCACCCGTCCAAGTACAACCGCCTCGTCGACGGGGTGACCAGGGTGTGCCTGCGCGACGTCGCTCCGTTGCCGGACCAGGCCATCGCCCTGCGTCTGGTCGTCCTGGCGGACCGCCTGTACGACGCCGGGATCCCCGTCCGTAACTCGGGGGAGAAGCTCGACGCGATCTTCACCGAGGAGATGATCGCCGGCGGCTACCGGAAGAAGTACCTGCGGGCCACGTCCCGGCTCCTCGCGCTGTCGCGTTTCGAGACGGTCGGCGGCTGAACGCTCAGTCCTGACCCGGGGCCCTCCCACCGAGCTCCCTCTCGTAGACGACGTCGGTGTTGGACACGCCGCCCACGTCGAACGTGCGCGTTCCCCGTTCGGCGAACCCCTGCCTGGCGTAGAACCGGCGTGCCCTGGTGTTGGCCACGTTGGTGGCGAGCCACAGACTTCGCGCGCCCCTCCCGGCACACCTCCGGACGACGTCGTCGAGAACCAGGGCCGCGATGCCCGAACCGTGGTGGCCGGGGTCGACGTACAGCTTGCTGATCCCGACGGTGGGTCGGTGGAGGATCTGATCGGCGCAGGCCGGGTCCATCTCGATCCCGTCCACGAGGAGGGCGTATGCGGCGAGTCGCCCACCCGGCGTCCTGGCCGCGAGGAGTTCGTGCCCGGGGGTGACCAGATGGACACTCAGCGCGCCGGTGGAGAGATGCCGGGCGATGAAGGCGTCGATCGAGTCCCGGGGGAGATCCGGGGGACACGCCAGCGGGAACGTCCGGGCTGCCAGCGCGGCAATCGGGCCGAGATCTGCCGCGACTGCGGGTTCGACGGTGGGTTCGACGCTGGCGATCACCCCGTGAGACTAGCGGGGCGCGGGGATCAGGAATGCAGGTGCAGGTTCTCGGTCCCACCCACCCCTGACATCACCAGCCGTTCCGAGTCGTCTCCGCCTCCGAGGACCATAGTGACCTCGTAGGTGTCCGTGGCCGTGCGGCGCAGGTCGACGAGGATGCCCGTGGTGTGCCGGAGGTCGACGACCCGCCCCCGGACGTCCTCCAGGGAAATCGAGTCGACCGTCGCCGTGTGGGGCAGTCTGTGCGCAGTGGACATACCCCGATGATGAGTGATCCTCATCACGCGGCGAGCACGGGCACGTACCGAACAGGGAGCGATCCCGCCGAAATGCACGACGCCCCGGCGGTCAGCCGGGGCGTGTGTCGTGGTGCGCGATACTGGGATTGAACCAGTGACCTCTTCCGTGTCAGGGAAGCGCTCTCCCGCTGAGCTAATCGCGCGGGATTCACCGACCGGATCTCTCCGGCGTGGAGGTGGAGACGGGAATCGAACCCGTGTTGACGGCTTTGCAGGCCGCTGCCTCACCACTCGGCCACTCCACCGAAAAGGTATCGAGCCCGGTGAGGACTCCTGGCTCCTCGATCCCTCCGAGCGGATGACGGGATTCGAACCCGCGACCCTCACCTTGGCAAGGTGATGCGCTACCAGCTGCGCCACATCCGCACTGCTCCCCGGCTCGCTGTTGCTCACCGCGTTGCGAGAATGAACATTAGCCGACGCCGAACTTGGAACACAAATCGGGGGCCGGAAACCGGGTTCCACCTGCACGGACGCCCTGATCCGGGGTTCTGCGGCCCAGCGCGCACCGGCCCTCCGGACGCGTGTCGGCACGGTACCGGCACGGCACCGACACGGCTCCGGCGCCTCGCCGACCCCGAATTGGGGCCGCGGGTCCGGCTTGCTACAGTGTTCCGGTGCCGATCGAGAGATCGGGCCACGCGCGGTCCTATAGCTCAGCGGAAGAGCGCTCCGTTCACACCGGAGAGGTCACTGGTTCGAACCCAGTTAGGACCACACCGCACACGCAGCCTCCGCCCCGGTGACCGGGAGACGGGGGCTGCGTTCGTATCCGGGCCAGCCGGTGCGCCGAGTCAGTCCTGCCGTCCGGCGACAGCCTGCTCCAGGGCCTGGCCGAACACCTCGACGGGCTGTGCACCGCTCACGGCGAGCCTGCCGTCGAAGACGAAGAACGGCACTCCCTGCACCCCGATCCCACGGGCGGCCTCCACGTCTTCACGGACGCGCTCGCCGAACCCGTCCCGGACAGCATCTGGTCGACCGCGTCGGCGGGCAGCCCGGCCTCGACACCGATGCGCCTGAGGACCGCCGGATCCGAGAGGCGCTCGCCGTCGGTGAAGTGGGCGCGGCGCAACGCCTCGTCGATCTCGTCCGCCTTCTCGTGGTCTGCGGCCAGTGCCGCCAGCTGGTGGGCGTCGAAGGTCGAGGAGATCGTGGCGGACCGCCAGTCGAACTCCAATCCGAGTTCCCGGAACCGTCCCGCCATCTGTTCCTGCGTGGCCTCCGCCTCCGCCTGCGGCATGCCGTACTTGCGCGAGAGCATCTGTGCGCTGGACTCGTCGTCGCCGCTCCCGCCGTGCCGCGGCGCTGCGGGGTCGAGTTCGAAGGCCCGCCAGACCACCTCGACGTCCGTGTCGGGGTGGTCTGCCCGGAAGACCTCCAGTGCGGACTCCAGATGGCGTTTGCCGATCCAGCAGAAGGGGCAGACGACGTCGGACCAGATGTCTATGCGCATGGCGGGTACAACGGCCCGAGGCGGTCCGGGATTCCGCGAGGCGCCGGGTAGCATGAACCGGCCCAGGTCCGTCACCGGAGCTGGTGCGCCGTCACGGGTGACCCACGGTCACCCGTCATCCACTGCCGAGGAGATCGCCCCCCGTGTCCGAGAACCGCATGCCGGAAGCCGACGTCGACGCAACGGGTGCGGGCACCGTGACCACCACCGTCATTCCGGCGGGAGAGCCAGCGGGCAAGATCCTCGCCGAGCGGGAGTTGCAGTCGAAGAGCGGCCCCGAGACCGTCGTGGTGGTGCGCGACCCCGGTGGCGCGCTGCGCGACCTGTCGTGGGCGCCAGAGGCGGACACCGAGGTCGAACTCGTCCGCGCGGACACCGAGGACGGCAGGTCCGTCATCAGGCACTCCTGTGCACATGTGTTGGCGCAGGCCGTCCAGGACAAGTTCCCCGAGGCCAAGCTGGGGATCGGCCCGCCGATCGAGAACGGCTTCTACTACGACTTCGACGTGGCCGAGCCGTTCACTCCCGAGGACCTCAAGGACCTCGAGAAGCGGATGAAGAAGATCATCAAGTCGGGCCAGCGTTTCGCCCGGCGCGAGTACGCCTCTCTGGACGAGGCACGCGCCGAGCTCGCCGGCGAGCCGTACAAGCTCGAGCTGGTCGAGGACAAGGGCCGGGCGGACTCCGGCGACGCCGGGGGCGCCGAGGCCCTCGAGGACGCGGAGATCATGGAGGTCGGGGCCGGCGCACTGACCGCGTACGACAATCTCAACCCGCGCACGGGCGAGGTGGTCTGGTCGGATCTGTGCCGGGGCCCCCACACACCCACCACCAAGTTCATCCCCGCGTTCACCCTCACCCGCTCCTCCGCTGCGTACTGGCGCGGGGATCAGAAGAACGCCGGTCTTCAGCGCGTCTATGGCACGGCGTGGGAGAGCACGGAGGCGATGGACGCCTACCTCGATCGCCTCGCCGAGGCGGAGAAACGGGACCACCGCCGGTTGGGCACGGAGCTCGACCTGTTCAGTTTCCCGGACGAGATCGGCTCCGGCTTTCCGGTCTTCCACCCCCGTGGCGGGATCATCCGCAACGAGATGGAACAGCACTCCCTCAAGCGACACCTGTCCGCCGGGTACTCGCTGGTCAACACCCCGCACGTGACCAAGGGCGATCTCTTCCGGAAGTCCCAGCACCTGAGCTGGTACTCGGAGGGGATGTTCCCTCCCATGGTTCTAGACGCGGAGTACGACGCCGACGGCAGGGAGACCAAGCCGGGGCAGGACTACTACGTCAAGCCCATGAACTGCCCCATGCACAACCTGGTCTTCGACTCCCGCGGCCGCTCCTACCGCGAACTGCCGCTGCGGATGTTCGAGTTCGGCACGGTCTACCGGTACGAGAAGTCGGGCGTGATCCACGGGCTCACCCGCGCGCGCGGTTTCACCCAGGACGATGCCCACATCTACTGCACCGAGGACCAGATGGAGGGCGAGATCGCCTCCGTGCTGTCCTTCATCATCTCGCTGCTGCGCGACTACGGCCTCGAGGACTTCTACCTCGAGCTGTCGACCAAGGACCCCGAGAAGTACGTCGGCGGTGACGAGATCTGGGAGCGCGCCACCGAGACGCTCGAACGGGTCGCCACCAACTCGGGTCTCGAGCTGGTCCCGGACCCGGGCGGGGCGGCCTTCTACGGACCCAAGATCTCGGTCCAGGCGCGCGATGCGATCGGCCGGACCTGGCAGATGTCCACGGTGCAGCTCGACTTCAACCTCCCCGAGTTGTTCGACCTCACCTACAACGCCGCGGACGGCACCAAGAAGCGCCCGGTGATGATCCACCGCGCGCTCTTCGGGTCCATCGAACGGTTCTTCGCCGTCCTGCTCGAGCACTACGCGGGGATGTTCCCGGCGTGGCTCGCGCCCGTGCAGGTGGTGGGGATCCCGGTGGCCGAGGCCCACGAGAAGCACCTCGAGGACGTGATCGACGAACTCCGCGGCCGCGGGATCCGCGCCGAACTCGATCTCGCGGACGAGCGCATGCAGAAGAAGATCCGCAACCACACGACCGGCAAGGTCCCGTTCATGCTGCTGGCCGGCGACCGGGACGTCGAGGCGGGCGCGGTGAGCTTCCGGTTCCCCGACGGCACCCAGCTCAACGGGGTCTCCCGGAACGCCGCGATGGACAAGATCGTCTACTGGATCAACTCGCGGCGCAACGACGTGCCCACGGCGGAGCGGGTGTGACGCCCCGGGAACCGACCCCGACGGACGGGTACCGCCAGTACGGGGTGGGGGAGGATCGCCTGCAGCTGCTGTGGACCCCGTACCGGATGTCGTACATCGCCGAGTCGACGCCCGAGCCCGCCGAGGGTATGACCGGGGAGCCCTTCCTCGACATCCCCCGGATGAGCGACGAGGACGGCCTGATGGTCGCCCGTGGCGCCCATGTCTACGTGGTACTCAACCTGTACCCGTACAACCCCGGGCACGCCATGGTGGTGCCGTACCGCAAGGTGGCCGACCTGGAGGATCTCGACGACGACGAGGCGCGTGAGCTGATGTCGTACACCCAGCAGTTGATCCGGGTCGTCAAGGCCGTGTCCCGACCGGATTCGTTCAACGTGGGGCTCAACCTGGGCAGCGCCGCGGGGGGTTCGCTGTCGGATCATCTGCACCAACACGTCGTGCCGCGCTGGATCGGCGACGCCAACTTCATTACGGTGACCGGCGGAACCAAGGTGCTGCCCCAGTTGCTCCGTCAGACCCGACAACTGCTGGCCGAGGCGTGGTCGACCGTGCCCGGGCCCGACCACACCTGATTGCGGGGGAACAGATGCTGAGCGAGTTCGGAAGGTCGGGTGTCACCAAGGTGGCACACCCCTTCGCGACGTTCCTGGTCCGGATCGGGGTCACCGCGAACGGCATCACCCTGGCCGGGCTGGTGCTGACCTGTGCGGCGGCGGTCGCGCTCTTCGGCAACGGCCACCTGGTGGCAGGGGCGATCGTGATCGCCCTGTGCACCCTGCTCGACCTGGTCGACGGGGCGGTCGCCCGGGCGGGTCACGGCGGGTCCCCCTACGGCGCGCTGGTCGACGCGGTGTCGGACCGGGTGGCCGACGGTGTGATCCTCGCGTCCCTGCTGTGGTGGCTGGTGGACGCCGAACCGGACAACAGGTACGCGCTCGGCATGCTGCTGGCGTGCCTCGTGCTCTCCCAGGTCGTGTCCTACTCCAAGGCCCGCGCGGACGCCGGGGGTCTGCGCACGCCCGGCGGTCTGATGGAACGCGCCGACCGCCTCGTCCTGATCCTGCTCGGTGCCGGCCTGGAGGGTCTCGGCGTCCCCTGGGCCCTCGAGATCGCGATCACGGTGGTCGCGGTGGGCAGTCTCATCACGGTCCTCCAGAGGGTGTGGGGCGGACGGGCCGACCACCTCGGGCGGCTCGACCGTCTCGGGTCACCGACGGCGGGCGACCGATGACCCGGCTGGGCCAGCGGGCCTCGGACCTCGGGTACGCCGCGGGGTGGGCTCTGGTGCGCGCGCTCCCCGAACCGGTGGCACGGGCCCTGTTCCGGACCGGAGCCGACGTCGCCGCCCGACGTCAAGGGGAGGACTCCCAGCTCCGCAAGAACCTGTCCCGGGTCCTCGGGGTCGCCCCCGCGGAGGTCCCCGACGACCTCGTCCGAGACTCCTTCCGTTCCTACGCGCGCTATTGGCGGGAGGCGTTCCGTCTGCCCTCGATGGACCGCGAGGCCGTGGCCAGGGAGATGGACCGGACCATCGAGGGCGTCGACCACCTCGACGCGGCCCTGGCCCGGGGACGCGGGGTGATCGTGGCCCTCCCGCACTCGGCCAACTGGGATCTCGGCGGGACATGGCTGGCGCGGCGGTACGGCACCTTCGCCACGGTCGCCGAGAGGTTGCAGCCGGAATCCCTCTATCAGCGCTTCCTCGAGTACCGGGAGAGCCTGGGATTCACCATCTATCCGCACACCGGTGGCGCCACGCCGCCGCTCGAGGCACTCCGCGAGTTCCTCCGCGGGGGCGGCATCGTGTGCCTGCCCGGCGAACGGGACCTGCGTCGGACCGGCGTCCCGGTGACCTTCTTCGGTGAGACCACCCGGATGCCCGCAGGGGCTGCCAGGCTCGCCGTGGAGACCGGCGCGCCGTTCCTCGTGGCGCAGTTCTGGTATTCCGACGAGGAGACGATGCGGGTGCGGATCACCCCGCCCATCGACGTCTCCGGCGGAGTGGAGGCGGCCGTGCAGGCGATGGCCGACCTCTTCGCCGAGGGGATCGCCCGTCACCCGGCGGACTGGCACATGCTCCAACCCCTGTGGCTGGCCGACCTGTCCGCCGACCGTCGCGCGCGGATCGAGGGCTGATCGACTCGTGCGCATCGGCATGATCTGCCCCTACTCCTTCGATGCGCCGGGCGGCGTCCAGGCCCATGTGGTGGATCTGACCGAGGAGTTGCGTCGGCGCGGCCACTCGGTCCGGGTGCTCGCCCCCGGCCGCCCCGAGAACGCACCGGTCTCCGGGATGACGCTGACCGGCCCGGGGGTCCCGATCCCGTACAACGGGTCCGTGGCCCGGTTGAGCTTCGGACCCGCGGCCTGGCGGACCACCCGTCACTGGTTGCGCAGCGATCCGCTGGACGTGTTGCACATCCACGAACCCAACGCGCCGGGAGTCGGGATGTTCGCCCTGGCCATGTCCTCGGGACCCATCACGGCCACCTTCCACACATCCACCTCCGGCTCGATGATCCTCGGTGCCGCGGACGGCGCCCTCGCACCGCTCCTGGAGAAGATCCGCGGTCGGATCGCGGTGTCGACCCTCGCCCGGCGATGGCAGATGGAGGCCCTCGGGTCCGGCGCGGTGGAGATCCCCAACGGCGTGGACGTCGGCGCGTTCCGCGGGGTCGACGCGACGGCCGAGCGATCCGGTTCACCCACCGTGGCCTTCCTCGGGCGTTACGACGAACCGCGCAAGGGTATGGACGTTCTGGTCTCCGCACTCCCGGCCGTGCTGGAGGCCGTGCCCGACCTCCGGTTACGGATCATGGGGGACGGCGACGAGCGGGCACTGCGGGACCGGTTGCCGTCGGGCCTCGACGTGGACTTCCTCGGTCGGGTCGACGACACCCGCAAGGCCGCGGTGCTCGCGGCCGCGGACGTCTACTGCGCACCCAACACGGGTGGGGAGAGTTTCGGCATCGTCCTGGTGGAGGCGATGGCGGCCGGGACGGCCGTGGTGGCCTCCGATCTCGACGCGTTCCGCCGGGTCCTGGGAGACGGGGACTGTGGTGAACTCGCACCGGTGGGGGACCCCGGTGGCCTGGCCGCCGCCCTCGTCCGCGTGCTCGGCGACGACGGACACAGAGCCGATCTCTGCGCGCGCGCCTCCGAGGCGGTCCGGGAGTTCGACTGGCCGGTCGTGGCGGAGCGGGTGATCCGCGTGTACGAGACCGTCCGTGGACCGGGGGAGACCATTCGTGTCCGCTGAAGTGATCCTCGTCGTCGTCGCACTGGTCATCCTGGCGGTGACCGCCCTGCTCGCCGCCTACCTCACCGCACATCGTCTCGACAGGCTCCACATCCGGACGGATCTCGCCCGAGCCGCACTGATCGGCGCCCTGGAACGCCGCCACACGGTGACAGCCGCGATCGTCGCGGAGCTGGGCGGACGGGACCCTGCATCGGCGCAGCGGTTGTCGCACGCCCTGGCGCTGGCCCGCGCCCATCCGACCGACTCGGTCACCGGGACCGACCCCCGGCCCGACCCGGACCCGGCCCGG
>NZ_JAALEA010000283.1 GCF_014145145.1 Dietzia cercidiphylli | reverse complement strand
CGGGCGAGGGGATCGAGGTGTCGACGGCCGGCCGGCGGGGCACGGAGGTCACGCCGAGGGCGGCCGCGACGACGAGCGGCAGGACGAGCGCGGCAGCCCACAGGGCCGCGATCCACGGGGCGGAGGCCATCAGGGGAACACCCCCTCGGCGATGAACCTGGCCATCCCCATCGGCGAGTACGGGGCCGCGGCGATGATCCCCACCAGCAGCGAGGCCGTCGCGGTGATCATGGTCGGCACCAGCAGCGCCAGGGGCGCCTCCGCCCGCCGTCGGCCCGCACCTGTCGGGGACTCGCCCCCGGGCCGCTCGGCGAACCACATCGAGTACACCAGCGGCAGGAAGTAGGCGCTGTTGAGGAGCGCGCTGGTGATGAAGATCCCCAGCACCCAGGTGTGGTCGGAGTCCAGTGCGCCCAGCCCGAGTTGCCACTTGGACGCGAACCCGGCGATCGGCGGGACCCCGATCATCCCGAACGCGCCCACGGTGAACGCCGCGCACGTCCACGGCATCCGCCGCCCGAGCCCGGCCAGTCGCGAGACGGTCTTGATCCCCAGCACCTCGGCGAACAGCCCGGCGCAGAAGAACAGGGTGATCTTCATCAGGCCCTGGTGCACCAGGTGGGTCAGTCCGCCGGCAGTGCCCATCTCGGAGACCAGGGCGATGC
Source organism: Dietzia cercidiphylli (assembly GCF_014145145.1). Taxonomy (GTDB): domain Bacteria; phylum Actinomycetota; class Actinomycetes; order Mycobacteriales; family Mycobacteriaceae; genus Dietzia; species Dietzia natronolimnaea. Next base: position 1,511 of record NZ_JAALEA010000283.1, on the reverse strand, counting down.
CGATCGTGACGTAGGAGACCTGGCTGACCGTGGAGTAGGCCAGTCGCTTCTTCAGATCGTCCTGCATGAGGGCGCGGACCGAGCCGTAGATCACCGTGAACGAGGCCAGCACCAGCAGCGGCAGCAGCACGCCCAGGTCGTCGGCGACCTGCACGCCGTAGACGTCGTCGATCAGTCGGACCAGGCCGAACACGCCGGCCTTGACCACGGCGACGGCGTGCAGCAGCGCGCTGACCGGGGCGGGCGCCACCATCGCCCGGGGCAACCAGCCGTGCAATGGGAACAGCGCGGCCTTGACGCCCAGGCCGGCCGCGATGAGCACGAAGATCGCCACCGCGGTGGCGGGGTCCTCGGCGGCCAGCTCGGCGACCGCCGCCGCGCCGCCGGCGGTGAAGTCCACGTCGCCGACCAGCGCGGTCAGCCAGGCCACGCCCACCAGGACCGAGAGCCCGCCGCTGAGGGTGTACCGCAGGTACAGCTGGCCGGAGCGGAACGAGGCCGCCGTGCCGTTGTGCACCACCAGCGGGTAGGTGACAAGGGTGAGCAGCTCGAAGAAGATCAGGAACGTCACCAGGTTCCCGGAGAAGGAGATGCCCACGGTGGCGGTGACGCACAGCGAGAAGAAGCCGAAGAACCGGGCCCGGTGCGGGCGGCCCTCCAGGTAGCCGATCGCGTAGATGGTGGTGAGCAACCACAGCAGCGAGCTCAGTCCGGCGAACAGCAGTGAGAGCGGCTCCACGCGCAGGACCAGGTCGAGACCCGGCAGGAGGGCGCTGCGCCATTCGGGCCGGGCGCCCGCGATGACGGCGGGCACCAGCGCCGCGACGATGAGCAACTTGACCGAGGCGCCGGTGATGTTGACCGTGGTGCGCGCTTTGGTGCGGGGTTCCGGGATGAGGAAGACGACGACGGCGACGAGAGCCGAGAGCGCGAGAGGGGCCACGGCGAGCAGGGACGACTCACCGACCCAGGACGGCGGGGTCATGCTCCACCTCCGTGGGTCATCCCCAGCACCGCCAGGTCGGCCAACGGCCCGGACACCCCGATCGCGAGGGCGGCGAGCAGGGCCGCGGCCAAGGGGATCAGGGTGGCGGCGCGCGGGACGGCTCTCGTGCCCGTTCCGCGGAGGTGGGCACCGGACGCCGGATCGGTACTGCGGCCCTCGTCGTCGCCCCCATCGTCGGCGTGGCCCCCATCACCGGCGCCGCCCGGGGTGGGCCGGTGGTCGCTCGACTCCCCCGACAGCAACGTCTGGACCGGTCGCAGCAGGTACATGGCCGCGACGAGGGTACCCGCCACGGCCACCGCGACCACCCACCACAATCCGGTGCCTACAGCGGCCATGAGCAGCTGCCATTTGCCGGCGAAACCCAGGCTGACGGGGAGCCCGGCCAGGCTCACGGCGGCGATCGCGATCGCCATCGTCACGACGGGCATCCGGGCGTCCTGATCGGTCATCGCCGCCAATCGGTCGGTGCCGAGTCGGTCCTTGATCACCCCGGCGGAGAGGA
>NZ_JAALEA010000282.1 GCF_014145145.1 Dietzia cercidiphylli | reverse complement strand
TTCCGGGATACCGTCCTGCCCGCGCTCGCGGCGGACGCCGGACTGGTGGTCGTCGACGAAGCCCACTGCGTGTCCGACTGGGGGCACGATTTCCGGCCGGACTACCGCCGCATCCGCACGCTTCTGGCCGATCTACCCGAGGGGGTGCCGGTCCTGGCGACCACCGCCACGGCCAACGACCGCGTGGTCCGCGATGTGGCGCAGCAGCTCGGTGTGGGCGTCTCGGTCGGCGGCGGCGAGGGAGCCGTGGACGCAAGCCCCGCGGCCTCGGGCATCGTCGACTCCCCCGCCTCCGACCCACTCGCCTCAGACACCCTCGTCCTGCGAGGCGGCCTGGACCGGGAGTCCCTGCGTCTGTCGGTGGTGGACATCGACGACTCCGAGAAGCGCGCCGCCTGGCTCGTGGAGAACCTCGGCTCCCTGCCGGGCAGCGGCATTATCTACAGCCTCACCGTCGCGGCGGCCGAGGACATGGCCGAGCTGCTCACCTCCGCCGGACACCGCGTCAGCTCCTACACCGGCCGCACCGATGCCGGTGAACGCGAGGAACTGGAGCGGGCGTTGCTCGACAACGAGGTCAAGGCGCTGGTCGCCACCTCCGCGCTGGGCATGGGGTTCGACAAGCCGGACCTGGGCTTCGTCGTGCACCTGGGTGCCCCGCCCTCCCCAATCTCCTACTACCAGCAGATCGGCCGCGCCGGGCGCGCCGCCGACCGCGCCGAGGTGGTCCTGCTGCCCGGGCCCGAGGACCGCGCCATCTGGAACCACTTCGCCTCGCTGGCCTTCCCGCCCGAGGACGTGGTGCGGCGAGTCCTCGACGCCCTCGACCCCGACCGCCCGCAGTCCACACAGGCGCTCGAACCGGCCGTCGACCTCGGCCGCAACCGGCTCGAGATGGTCCTCAAGGTCCTCGACGTCGACGGCGCCGTCCAACGGGTCCGGGGCGGCTGGGTGGCCACCGGACGGTCATGGCACTACGACGCCGAGCGCTACGCCGGTCTGGCGGAGGCCCGGCAGTCCGAACAGCAGGCGATGCTGGAGTACCAGCGCACGGGGTCCTGCCGCATGGAATTCCTCCGCGCCCAGCTCGACGATCCCACCCTCGACCCGGCCTCCGGTGGCTGCGGTCGCTGCGACAACTGCACGGGTCAGCGCCGCACGACGGAGGTCGACTCCGGCGCTCTGACCCGGGCCCGCGAGGCCCTCGAGCGGCCCGGCGTGGTCCTGCCTCCCCGCCGTCAGTGGCCCACCGGCCTCGCCAAGCTCGACGTCCCCTTGAAGGGCAAGATCGCCGACGGGCCCGCCGAGGGCCGGGCTCTGGCTCGACTGACCGATCTCGGCCTGGGCCAGAAGCTGCGCGCCCTGCTCGCCGAGCCCGACCAGGACGCCCCGGAATGGCTCGCCCGCGCGTGTATTCCCGTCCTCCGCGAGTGGGGCTGGGCCGACCGGCCGACCGGTGTCGTCGCCCTGGTCACCGGGGAGCATCCGCAGCTCGTCGTCAGCCTCGCCCACGCCCTGGCGCAGATGGGCCGGATGACGCCGCTCGGGGAGATCACCCGTGACCCGGCACTGCCGCCGGTGACCGCCCAGAACTCCGCGTACCGCGTGGCGCAGCTCTGGGGCACCCTCGCGGGGCCGTCGGCCACGCCCGAGGGCCCCGTCCTCCTGGTCACCGACCTGTTCGGAACGGGGTGGACGACCACTGAGGCGGCCCGGCATCTCCGCTCCTCCGGGGTCCCCGCCGTCCTGCCCCTGGCCGTGGCCGCAGCCGGCTAGGTGTGATGTCCGGCTGGGTGTGATGTCCGGCTGGGTGTGATGTCCAGGGAGGTCGCCGCCTGCGCATCGACAGACCGGAGTCCGGCACGGGATAATCCACCCATGGGTAACGCAACGAGACCGTCACCGTCGGCCGGGCCGGGGTTCACCACGATCCGGTCGGACCCGTCATGAGCGCCCTCACGGTGCTCGCCCTCGCGGTGGGATTCGTCCTGCTCATCGGCGGCGGCGAAGTGCTGGTGCGAGGCGCCGGCGGTCTGGCCGCGACCCTCGGAATCTCCCCGCTGGTGGTGGGACTCACCGTCGTCGCCTTCGCGACCTCCGCGCCGGAGTTCGCGGTGAGCGTCGACGCCGCGCTGAGCGGGTACCCGGGGTTGGCCGTCGGCAACGTGGTGGGCAGCAACATCGCGAACATCCTGCTCATCCTGGGCCTCACAGCGATCGTCGCCCCGCTGGTGGCGACGTCCCGGATCGTGCGCGTCGACATCCCCATCATGGTGCTGTTCTCGGTGGTCGCGCTGCTGGTGGCACTCGACGGCACGATCAGCTTCCTCGACGGTCTGCTCTTGTTCGCCGGCCTCGTGGCGTATGTGGTGGCGACGATCGTCATCTCGCGCAAGCAGGATGGAGGCCGGGCCGCCGCGGCATCGGAGGACCCGGTCGGTGACGGCGCCGGTGGTGGCGCCGCACGTGATGCCGCCGCGGGCGATGACGCCGCACGTGATGCCGCCGCGGGTGATGACCCCGCAGGTGGCGCCAGCGCCGGTGAGACTCGGTCGTCCGGCGTCGCGTCGTCACACCCGGTTCTGGTCAGCAGCGTCTTCGTGGTCGTCGGAGTGGCCCTGCTGGTGGTCGGCGCGCGACTACTCGTCGCGGCGGCGAGTGATCTCGCATCGGCATGGGGAATGAGTGACCTGGTCATCGGTCTCACGGTGGTGGCGGTCGGGACGTCGCTGCCGGAGTTCGCCACGAGCGTGGTGGCGGCGATCCGCGGCGAACGGGACCTGGCCATCGGCAACATCGTCGGTAGCAACATGTTCAACATCGGTGCCGTTCTCGGGATGACCTCGCTCATCACGCCCATCGACGTCGCCCCCGGGGCCGTCCGCTTCGACCTGCCGATCATGCTCGCCGTCTCGCTGGCCCTGCTCCCGATCGCCTTCACCGGTATGGCGATCAAGCGGTGGGAGGGACTGCTCTTCACGGGCTTCTACGCCGCGTACGTCGTCTATGTGGTGCTGCAGGCGGCCGACCACGACGCGTTGGATCCGTTCAGCGCCGCCATGCTCTGGTTCGTCATCCCCATCACCGCGTTGTGGCTGATCGGGCTGGCCACCTACGAACTCGGTCTGTTGCGGGGACGCAGACAGGCGCGGGCGCGACCGGTCCCCGCCCACGACGGCGCAACGGATACGGGGACCGGTGGCCCAGGGTGACCCCCCGTAGCGCGGCCGGGGACGACGGTCCTCGACGCGAGGTCCGTGCGCCCGCCGTGGTCGCCCGTCCCTATCAGACCTCCCGCACCATCGCTCGGCCCGCCTTCATCCCGGAGAAGATGCAGCCACCGAGGAACGTGCCCTCCAGCGAGTTGTACCCGTGGACCCCCCCGCCGCCGAACCCGGCGACCTCGCCCGCCGCGTACAGGCCCGGGAAGGGCTGACCATCGGGGGTCAGGCACTGCGAGTCGAGCGTCGTCTCGACTCCACCGAGAGTCTTCCGGGTCATGAGGTGCACCTTGACCGCGATGAGCGGCCCGCCGGATCCGGCGGCGGAGCCCTTGCCCGGGCCGGAGTCGGCGAGCAGCCGGTGTGGTTTGGCCATGCGGGTGAGCTTGTCGGTCAGGACGCGCCGGGCGTTGTGGATGGCCTGCACCTGCGCATCCTTGGCGAACGGATTGTCCATCTGCCCGTCCATGGCCAGTACGAACTCGCGGACGCGTTCGAGGTCCAGCGCCGGCTCGCCCTCACGCAGCAGCGTGTTCATGCCGGCGACCATCTCTTCCAGCGTGTCCGCGACCACCCAGTCGACGCCCTTCTCGGCGAAGTCGGCGATCGACGGCGGCAGTCCCTTCCCCGCCTTGGACGCGAACTTCTTCACGCTCTTGTCGGTGAGCTCCGGGTTCTGTTCGGAACCGGAGAGGATGAACTCCTTGCCGGCGATGGCGGAGTCGAGGATGAACCAGGAGTAGTCCTGACCGGTGCGGCGGATGGCCTCGATGGATGCCGTGGTGTGGAATCCGGGGAACAGCGGCACCGGCATCCGGTCACCATTCGCGTCCAGCCAGAGCGTGGACGGCCCCGGGATGATCCGGATGGCGTGTGCGGGCCAGACGGGCGCGAAATTGGCCACGCCCTCGGTGTAGTGCCACATCCGGTCCCGGTTGATGAGGTTCGCCCCGGCCGCCCCGGAGATTTCCAACATCCGCCCGTCGACGTGCTCGGGCACGCCCACGATCAGGTGCTCGGGCGCCGCACCCAGTGTGTCGGTGGGCCAGTACTGCCGGACCAGGTCGGGATTGCCGCCGATGCCTCCGGAGGCGATCAACACGGCGCTCGCCCGGAACTCGAACGTGCCCGTCTCCTCGCGGGGCGAGGCGACACCACGGTCGAGGTCGCACGGTACGAGGGTCGCCCCCCGCACCCCTGCTGCGCGGCCGTCGTCGATCACGATCTCGTCCACCCGGTGGCGAACGGCGAAGCGCACCAGGCCGGCGCGGGCGGCGTCGCGGACGGGTTCCTCGAAGACCCGCACCACCTCGGGCCCGGTCCCCCAGGTCACGTGGAATCGCGGAACGGAGTTGCCGTGGCCGTCCACGTCGCCACCGCCCCGCTCGGCCCAGCCCACGGTGGGGATGATTCGCAGGCCCAGGTCGTGCAGATACCGCCGCTTCTCCCCCGCCGCGAACTCGACGTACGCGCGCGCCCACTCGCGCGGCCAGTGGTCCTCGGGTCGGTCGAACCCGGCGGAACCCAACCAGTCACGCCACGCGAGTTCCAGCGAGTCCTTGATGCCGATCCGGCGTTGTTCGGGGGTGTCCACCAGGAACAATCCGCCGAGAGACCAGAACGCCTGCCCGCCCAGGTTCTTCTCGTTCTCCTGGTCCACGACCAGTACCTTCTTGCCGGCGCGGGTGGCCTCGTGGGTGGCGACGAGCCCTGCGAGCCCGTGCCCCACCACGATCAGATCGGGTACGAACCCGGGCTCCGGGGCGGGCAGCGGCCCGGCGTTGGCGGCCCGGGACACCGACGGCGGTTGGTAGGCCGGATATGTGGGGTGAACGGGCCGGGCATCACCGGCGGTGCGGGCAGAACGGGACGCGGAATTGGTCATGGGTTCAGTGTGCCCGGTCACTCCAAGAGGTGGCGCAGGTACCGCTCCGGAGCATCGAGATAGCGCCGATGTTGGTCCACCATCGTCAGGTCCTGCCACCGGCTGCGCTGCATCCCCTCGTCGGACAGCTCGTAGACCGCTGCACCCGGTACCGAGGCCAGGATCGGTGAGTGGGTGGCCATGAGCACCTGCGCGCCGCGACGATCGGCCAGCTCGAGCAGCAGCGCGACCAGCCTGAGCTGGGCATCGAAAGACAGCCCCGCCTCGGGCTCGTCCAACACGAACAACCCGCCGCCCGAGAACCGTGAGGTGGAGACGAGGTCCCAGAACGCCTCCCCGTGGCTGCGCGAGTGGAAATCCTGCTCGGGCCCGGACGACTGCAGGTAGCTGAACATGCCGTGCATCGTCTCGGCGCGCACGAAGTAGCCCCACTTCGACGCGGCGCCGCCGCGGACCAGCCGCAGGGCGTCGTGCAGCGGCGACTCCGACTCCCACGTGACGTCCCGGCCGTTGACCGAGCCTCCCTCGGCACCCAGCCCGTACGCCATGGCCACAGCTTCGACGAGCGTGGACTTGCCCGCACCGTTCTCCCCCACCAGGATCGTCAGGTCCTCGAGTTCGAGCCCTCCGCGCATCAGGTCGGCCACCGCGGGGATCGAGTACGGCCACACATCCTGATCCGCGACCGCGTCCGGATCGACCGTCACCCGCACGAGCGGCCGCGGGTCCAGCACACCGTGTCGGTTCACGCGGCCACGGTACCGTGGCCGTCATGCGGATCCACCAGATCAACTGCGGGACGCTCCTCGGTCTGGTCCCGTGCCGGGTGCTGCTGGTCGAGGCCCCGGACCACCTCGTGCTGGTCGACACCGGTCTCGGCCTCCGCGACGTCGCCGATCCGTCCGGCCGTCTGGGTCCGATGCGACACGCGCTGCGCGCACGCCTGGACCCGGCGGAAACCGCTCACCGGCGCATCGAGGCGATGGGTCTCGACCCTCGCGACGTGCGACACATCGTGATCACCCACCTGGACGCCGACCACATCGGCGGACTCGCCGACTTCCCCGGGGCGCAGGTGCACGTGTCCGCCGAGGCGCTCACGTGGGCGGTGCGCACCCCCCGCTGGGTCGAACGCCGCAGGTACCGCCGCGCGCAGTGGGCGCACGGCCCCGACTTCGCCGAATACGTTTACGGGACCGATAGGTGGGAGGGGTTCCGGGTGCGCCCCCTCGACCACGTGGCCGAGGGGATGGTGTTGGTGGACCTGCCCGGTCACACCGTCGGGCACGCCGGTGTCCTGGTCCCGGGCGGCGGGGGCGGAGAGTCCGACGACGACAACGACATCCTGCACGCCGGCGACGCCTTCTACTCGCGTGGCCAGATCGGCCCGGCGGCCGCGAACGCCAGGCTCATCGGGATCCCGGAGCGCCTCATGGCGTTGCAACCGGCGGCGGTCGAGCTGACCCACGCCCGCCTCGCGGCGTTGGCCGCGCGCCGACGGGACGACCTGTCCGTGGTGTGCGCGCATGATCCCTCCGGGCCGGGGGGCATCGGCACATGAGGATCCGGGAGACCGCCTGGACGCCCGCAGAGCGCACCGACCCGGACCCGGATCTTCCCGAGCGGGCGCAGGCGCTGGCCGAGCTGATGCGGGGACGCCGGGCGACTGTCCTGACCGGTGCGGGGATCTCCACCCCCTCCGGCATCCCCGACTACCGGGGCCCCGACTCCCCCGCCCGCACCCCGATGACGTTCCAGCAGTTCGTGGGCGATCCCGCGTTCCGCCGCCACTATTGGGCCCGCAACCACCTGGGGTGGCGCCACATGGAGTCGGCTCGGCCCAACGCCGCGCATCTGCTGCTGGCCGACTGGGAGCACCGCGGCCTCGTCGCCGGGATCATCACCCAGAACGTGGACCTGCTGCATCTCAAGGCCGGTAGCCGCACCATCGTGGACCTGCACGGCAGCTATGCGGTGGTGGTCTGCCTGGGATGCGGGACGCGGCAGAGCAGATGGGCGTTGCACGAGGACCTGGAACTCCTCAACCCCGGGTTCGCCGAGCGGGTGACCACGCGCGGGGCCATCGAGGTCGCACCGGACGCCGACGCCGTCCTGGACGACACCGCCGGGTTCCGGATGGTGGACTGCCGCCGCTGCTCCGGGGTGCTCAAGCCCGACATCGTCTACTTCGGCGAGAACGTCCCCGCGCATCGCGTGCACGCGGCCAACGCCCTGGTGGACGAGTCAGACCTCGTCGTCGTCGTCGGCTCCTCCCTGACGGTGAGGTCGGGCTACCGGTTCGTGAGGCGCGCCGCCACCACCGACACCCCGGTGGCCGTGGTCAACCGTGGCCACACCCGGGCGCACGCCGACGCTCTGCTCGCGGTGGACGGTGACTGCGTCGAAGTGCTCACCCGCGTGGAGCGCGCGCTGTGACCGGGCGGCGCGCTGCCATTACGTGATCGGCGTGCGTGATCGGGCTGGTCATCGGCATGCGTGATCCGGCCGGGTGACGGCATGCCCGAACGGGCTGCGTGATCCACGGGAACGGCGCAGGCGCAAAATGAGGGCATGAGCACAGATCTGACACCCGATGCCGTACTGGACCGACTCCTCTCGGGCAACCGCCGCTACGTTGACGGCGCCGGGCTCCACAGGCACCAGGACCCCGCCCGCCGCGCCGAGCTCGCCGGCGAGCAGCACCCCTTCGGCATGGTCTTCGGCTGCGCCGACTCGCGGGTGCCCGCCGAGGTGGTCTTCGACCAGGGACTGGGCGACCTGTTCGTCATCCGCAACGCCGGCCACATCGTGGACCCGTCCGTCCTGGGCTCGATCGAGTTCGGCGTGGACGTGCTCGGCATCCCTCTCACGTTGGTGCTCGGGCACACCTCGTGCGGCGCCGTCGGCGCGACGATCACCGCGATCGATACGCACTCCACCCCGTCCGGCTACCTGCGCGACGTGGTGGAGCGGATCTCCCCGGCCGTGTTCGAGGCCCGTCGCGACCCCTCCGCGGGGTACGACGACGTGGTGATCGAGAACGTGCGTCAGACCGTCACCGCGATCCGGGAGAAGTCCACGGCCGTCAACCGTGCGATCACGGAGGGCCGGACCGCGATCGTGGGCGCCCTCTACAACCTCGCCGAGGGCACGGTCACCCCGGTCCACGCCGAGGGCCGGGTCACTCTCTAGGACCGCGTCCCGGCCGCTGCGCGGGGGCGCGCCGGGAACGTCAGGGACCCGACTCGTCGACGACGTCGGGGGCCCGAGTCGTCTACAGGGCCACCAGGTCATCGGCGTGCACGAGCGGCCGCCCCTGACCGGTGGTACCCACGCCCGAGGCGCGGTCGGCCAACCTCGAGCGCACCTCGATCGAGTCGTACTGGGCGATCCCCCTGGCGACGGTGTCTCCGGCGGTGTCGCGCATCTCGATCACGTCGCCGAAGTGGAACAGCCCGTCGACGCCGGTCACCCCCGCCAGGAGCAGCGACCGCCGGGAGCCGGTGACGGCACGCACCGCGCCGTCGTCCAGGATCACCGCACCCCGCGCGTCGGCGGCGTGGCGGACCCAGAACCGCCGCGCGGTCATCCGCTCGGGCCGGG
>NZ_JAALEA010000281.1 GCF_014145145.1 Dietzia cercidiphylli | reverse complement strand
GGCCGGATCCGCCGGCGGCCGCGGGGCACCCTGATCCTGGCCACGCCCGGGGCCCCGTCGACGGTCGAGGAGTTGATCGGGACCCCGGCGACGGTCCTGCTGGTGGACGACGTGGTCACCACGGGGGCCACCGCCGCCGCGTGTGTGGGGGTGCTGGGCGAGGGCGGGCTGCGGGTCGACGGGGTGCTCGGGGTCACCGCCGCGTGAGGTCCGGGGCTGCCCGTGGGTGAGTTCCGGACGACTTGCCGCGACTACGGTCCACTGCCCAGACGACCGGGTATCGTTGGGTTCGGACGGGGTTCACCAGCACTTTCACTGAATTTGTCCGGTGGTCGCCCCGTCCGGAGAGTGTCCACTCAGCCATGTGGGTGTGCCCCTCGACCGGGGTCCCGGGCGGTAACCGGGTCGGTCGCAGAGGCCCGCCGCAGGCCCGATGAGGAGGAGCTTCGATGGCGAAGACCCCCGCAGTCCTGCTCGACCCCGCCACCTTCGACGGTCCGTCGACCGACGACCCCGGTGCCCCTGATGCGCAGGTGACCATCAAGGGCCGGAACGTCGAGGTCCCCGACCACTTCGCGACCCGGATCCACACCAAGCTCGCGAAGATCGAGAAGATCTCGCCCGCGATCACCCGGTTCGACGTGGTCCTTCTGCACGAGAAGAACCCACGCCTGGCCAAGGCCAGCCAGCGGATCGAGATCACCCTCAAGGGCAAGCCGGGTGTCGCCCGCGCCGAGGCGGCGGAGGACACCTTCTACGCCGCCCTGGAGTCGGCGGTCGCCAAGCTCGAGCGGCAGATGCGCAAGGCACGCACCCGCCGGAAGATCAGCCACTCCGGGCACCGTCGACCGCAGTCCGTCGCCGAGGCCACCGCGGAGCTCGCGCCCGAGGCGGCACCGGCGGATGTCATGGACGAGTACGCGGACGGGGTCGACGACCAGCTCCCCGGCCAGATCGTGCGCCGCAAGGAGCACGACGGGACCCCGATGTCGGTCGACGAAGCCCTGGAGAAGATGGAACTCGTGGGACACGACTTCTACCTCTTCCGGGACACCGAGTCCGGCAACGCCACCGTCGTCTACCGGCGGCACGCGTTCGACTACGGACTCATCACGCTGAGTGACGAGGCCTGACGGTCGCAGCCCATACGCCCCGGGGGCGGTCCGGTCCGCATGGACCGGGCCGCCCTCGGCGTGTATCGGCGGCCGACAGCACCTAGGATGAACCGAGGGCCCGCGTGGCCCCCGCGCAGGTAGCCAGATTTCCCGATCAACCCGACCACGAGGACGTTCGAGACTGTGTCCATCCTTTCCAAGCTGCTCCGAGCCGGCGAAGGTCGAAAGCTCAAGCGGTACAGCGCTCTCGCCGAGTACGTGGATACTCTGTCCGACCAGACGGAGAAGCTGAGCGACGACGAGCTCCGCGCCAAGACCGACGAGTTCAAGGCCCGGTTGGCTGAGGGTGAGACGCTGGACGACCTGCTCCCGGAGGCGTTCGCGGTGGCCCGCGAGGCCGCCTACCGGGTCCTCGGGCAGCGGCCGTACAAGGTGCAGATCGTCGGCGCCATCGTCCTGCACACCGGGGCCGTGGCGGAGATGAAGACCGGTGAGGGCAAGACCCTGACCTGTGTCCTGCCCGCCTACCTCAACGCCCTGTCGGGTCAGGGCGTCCACGTGGTCACGGTCAACGACTACCTGGCCAAGCGCGACGCGGAGTGGATGGGCCGCGTCCACCGGTTCCTCGGACTGTCCGTGGGCGCGATCCTCGGCGGCATGACCCCGGCGCAGCGCCGGGAGTCCTACTCCGCCGACATCACCTACGGCACCAACAACGAGTTCGGCTTCGACTACCTGCGCGACAACATGGCGCACGACACCGCGGAACTGGTCCAGCGGGGCCACCACTACGCGATCGTCGACGAGGTCGACTCGATCCTGATCGACGAGGCGCGGACCCCGCTCATCATCTCGGGCCCGGCCGACGGATCGAGCAAGTGGTACGCGGAGTTCGCCCGCATCGCCCCGCTGCTCGAGGAGGGCACGCACTACGAGGTCGACCGCAAGAAGCGGACGATCGGCGTGACCGAGCAGGGCGTCGAGTACGTGGAGGACCAGCTCGGGATCGACAACCTCTACGAGGCGGCCAACTCACCCCTGGTGAGCTACCTGAACAACTCCATCAAGGCCAAGGAGCTGTTCACCAAGGACAAGGACTACATCGTCCGCGACGGCGACGTGATCATCGTCGACGAGTTCACGGGGCGCGTGCTCGACGGACGCCGCTACAACGAGGGCATGCACCAGGCCATCGAGGCCAAGGAGCGGGTGGAGATCAAGGCCGAGAACCAGACCCTGGCCACCATCACGCTGCAGAACTACTTCCGTCTCTACGAGAAGCTGGCCGGGATGACCGGTACGGCCGAGACCGAGGCCGCCGAGCTCTACTCGATCTACAAGCTCGAGGTCATGCCGATCCCGACCAACCGGCCGATGGCGCGCGAGGACCAGGCCGACCTGATCTACAAGACCGAGGAGTCGAAGTTCACCGCGGTCGTGGAGGACATCGCCGAGCGCGTGGAGAAGAAGCAGCCGGTCCTCGTGGGCACCGCGTCCGTCGAGCGCAGTGAGCACCTGTCCAAGCTGCTCACCCGCAAGGGCATCAAGCACCACGTGCTCAACGCCAAGTTCCACGCCTCGGAAGCCCAGATCATCGCGCAGGCCGGTCGACCGGGCGCGGTCACGGTGGCGACCAACATGGCCGGCCGTGGCACCGACATCGTGCTCGGCGGCAACCCGGACATCATCGCCGACCTCAACCTCCGCGAGCGCGGGCTCAATCCCGTGGACACCCCGGAGGAGTACGAGGAGGCGTGGGACGCCGAGATCGAGCGCATGCGCAAGCTCAGCAAGCAGGAGGCCGAGCGCGTCCGCGAGGCCGGCGGTCTCTACGTGCTGGGGACCGAGCGCCACGACTCGCGGCGCATCGACAACCAGCTGCGTGGGCGTTCGGGACGCCAGGGCGACCCGGGCGAGTCCCGGTTCTACCTCTCCCTGGGTGACGAGCTCATGCGCCGATTCAACGGTGCGGCCGTCGAGGCGATCATGAACCGGTTGAGCCTGCCCGACGACGTGCCGATCGAGGCCGGGATGGTCTCGCGAGCCGTGAAGAACGCCCAGACCCAGGTCGAGTCGCAGAACTTCGAGATCCGCAAGGACGTCCTCAAGTACGACGAGGTGATGAACCAGCAGCGCACCGTGATCTACGGCGAGCGCAAGCGGATCCTCGAGGGCGAGGACATCACCGACCAGGTCGAGTCGATGATCTACCAGGTGGTCAGCGCCTACGTCGACGGTGCCGCCGCCGAGGGCTATGTCGAGGACTGGGACCTCGACAAGCTGTGGGACGCCCTGGGGCAGCTGTACCCGGTCTCGATCACCGCGCAGTCGATCATCGACGGCGACGAGTACGGGGCGGCGGGTGACCTGTCGGCCAAGAACCTCAAGGACGCGATCCTCGACGACGTCTTCGCCCGGTACGACGAGCGTGAGTCCGAGATCGAGGGCATCGGCGGCGAAGGTGCCATGCGCCAGCTGGAGCGCTCGATCATGCTCCAGGTCCTGGACCGCAAGTGGCGCGAGCACCTCTACGAGATGGACTACCTCAAGGAGGGCATCGGGCTGCGGGCCATGGCCCAGCGTGACCCCCTGGTCGAGTACCAGCGTGAGGGCTACGACATGTTCGCGGCCATGATGGACGGGGTGCGCGAGGAGACCGTCGCGTTCCTGTTCAACGTCAAGGTCGAGGCCAGCCCCCAGCAGAAGACGCTGGCCGCCCCCTCCGCGGCGCAGGCGGCGTCCCTCGCGGGCGCCAACCCGATCCTGCAGGCCGCGGGCACCGGTCGCGACGTCACCGATGACCAGATGCAGTTCTCGGGCCCCTCGGAGACAGGGGAGGCCCAGCTCGTCGACGAGGGCGTCCCGGCGAACCGCGCCGAGCGCCGCTCCCAGGAACGTCAGGACCGGCTCGAACGACGCGAGCGGGCCGCCAAGGCCGCGTCCCGGGGGCGCAAGAGCTGAACGAGGCTAGACCAACCGGAGGGCCGTGCAGGTCGCCCCGGTATCGGTGACCCTGATGCGGGCCGCGACGGCGAACAGTCGCGGCCCGCGGGCGTACGTGGCGCACACCTCGTAGTCGGCGCGGCCACCGTCCCCGGATCCGCGGGAGTCCCCGCCGCCGGGGGCCCCGGGATCGGCGGCGTGGATGTGGAGGCGATGGACCCGCGCGGGACCGAGGTGCCGGCCGGGGACCCCTCCGCGGGCCAGGGTCCTGAGCATCTCGACGAGGTGGGGTGGGAACGCGCCCCGGGTGTGGTGTGGGGCCCGCTTCCGGTCGACGACCTCGAGGGCCATGATCACCAGGGCGTGGGCCGCCCGCCTCGCCGGGACCGGTACCGCGTGCTCGGGGTCCGGCACGGGCACCGGGACCGCCACCGGATCCGCGACCGGTGGGCTCGTCCGGTCGTGCCGTCGGGCAGCGGAGACGGGTTCCGTCGAGGGGAGCGGTCTGACCCTGCACTCGTCGAACGAGGCGTCCCGACAGGGCGCGGATCGTCCCGTCGACGGCGGTGACACGGGTGTCGGGGCCATGTGTTCTCCTGCTCCCTCCGGCGAGGACCGGGCCGGTCTCGCGTTCTTCTATGTCGTTTGACGCACGGGGACGGGCGGTCGGTTCCGGCTCCGCTCCTGCACCGTCGACGGGCGTTGCCTAGGCTGTCCCCATGCGAGGACTGATTGTCGACTACTTCGGGGTGCTGGACGGCACGGATGAGGACCGCGAGAGCTGGCGGGAGATCCTTCTCGGTGCGCGTGCCAACGACGTGCGCCTGGCGGTCCTCAGCAACGAGCCCGAGGGGCCGGGGGCCGATCGGGTGCGTGAGGACGCCCGCGCCTACGGCATCGATCACGTGGTGCTCAGCGGCCGGACCGGCGTCGAGAAGCCCGATCCCGAGGCGTTCCTCGAGGCGGCGCGACGGCTCGAGCTGGAGCCCCGGGAGTGCGTCATGGTCGACGACGCCATCGAGAACGTCCTGGGCGCCGTCCAGACCGGCATGATCGGCGTGTTCTACCAGGTGTTCGACCGTGCGGCCGTGGAGATCCGGGGACTGCTCGGGCTGGACGAGGCGGTCTGACCCGTGGCGACCAGGCTGGCGACGGCGGACGCGGATCTGCTCCTCGGGGACGCCACCCGATCGCGGAGTCGGCACTCGTGTTCCCTCGCGCTCGTCTCCCGGGACGATCCGTGGGACATCGACCGCGTCATGGAGTTCGTCGACGCCAGACTCGCCGACGCCCCCAGGTTCCGCCAGCGCATCCGGTACGTCCCGTTCGGCCTCGCGCGGGCGGTCTGGGTCGACGATCCGGACTTCGACCTGAGCTTCCACGTCCGCAGGTCCGCACTGCCGGCTCCCGGGGGCGTGCGCCAGCTCGCCGATCTGGTGGCCAGGCTGGTCGACCGCCCGCTCGAGCCCGGCCGACCGCTGTGGGAGCTCTACCTCATCGAGGGACTCGCCGACGGGCGGCTGGCTGTTCTCACCAAGACCCATCACGTCCTCCTGGGCGGCCCCAACGCCGTGGACCTCGCTCAGGTACTCATGACCGACGAGAGGGCGTCCGCGGACGTGGACGAGGTGGCCACCTGGACCCCCGTGCCCTCGCCGGGCGACGGCGTGCTCGTCCTGGACGCGCTCATCACCATCGCCACGGACCCGTTGGAGTTGGTCCGGCGCTCGGCACGACTGGTCAACGCGGTGGAGAGGGCGAGCCGTGGTCTGGTCGGGGCCGCGAGTCTGACGGTCCTGCGACCGCCCGGGGGGCTGGCGGAGATGTTCCGGACCTCCCGCCCGCGCGGCAGCCGCGTGGGACTGGCCTCGTTCCCCCTGGACCAGGCGCGGACGATCGCCAGGGAGCACGGGTGCAAGGTCAACGACGTGGTCCTGGCCGTCCTGTGCGGGGCGCTGCGCTCGTGGATCCTGTCCTGCGGCCACCCGCTCTCGACGGCCGACACGCTCCGGGCGATCGTGCCGATGGCGGTCTCCTCGGAGACCGGACCGGTCGAGGGGTCGGAGGTCTCGGCCGAGGCGACCTCCGCCGAGATCGCCTCGGCCCTCATCGGCATGCCGGTGGGGGAGCCCAACCCCCGGATGCGGCTCGCGCAGATCTCGAGGGAGACGGCCACACAGCGCCACCCGAGGCAGGCCGTCGGCGCCAAGTCGCTGGCCCGCCTCTCCGGATTCGCCCCGCCCACCCTGCACGCGCTGGGCTCCCGGGCGGCGATCATGTTGCCGTCGGACAGTTACGACCTGGTCGTCACCAACGCACCGGGACCGCAGCACAAGATGTTCTGGGGCGACGGCGAGCTCGCCGAGGTCTACCCCGTCCCCGCGCTGCTCGACGGTCAGGCGCTGGCCGTGTCGATGAGCAGCTACTCGGGGATCGTCTACTGCGGATTCACGGCGGATCGCCAGGCGGTTCCGGACGTGGAGGAGATCGGCGAGCTCATCTCGTCGGCACTCGACGAGCTCACCGGGACCGCCCGCTGACCGGTACCCGCCGACCGGTACCGACCGCCGACCGGCCCCGCCCACCCGAGGAAGGCACCACCATGCGCCTGTTCATCCCTGCCACGCTCGCGATGCTGGAGACCCTGCTCGACGGCGGGGAGATGCCCGTACGCAGCGCGACCGCGTTCGCCGCGACCCCCGCGCTCGTCGAGTCGTATGCCCAGGGGGACACCGAGGAGATCGAGCACGTCGCGTTCCTCGAGGCCGCCCGCGCCTCGCTCCGGTTGCTCGGCGGTGAGATCGACTCCGGCGCGGTGCACGAGGCGCACCCGTACCGCCGCGTGGTGGTGAGTGTGGACGTCCCCGACGCCGACGCCCGGCCCCGGCCCGATCTGGACACCGCGGTCGTCCGCCTGACGAGGGGGACCGTGGCGATGGACGAGGTCGCGGCCGTCCACGTGGACCTCGCGGGCGCGGCCGGCCCAGTCGAGGCCGCGGTCGCGGCCGTGGATCGCGCCGACCTGGGGGACGAGGACGCCGAACTCACCGTGGGGGACGCTCTCGACCTCGATCTCGCCTGGTACGACGCGGCGGAGCTGCCGTTCCTGCTCAATCTGCTCTGAGAACCCCGGAGGGCCGTCCCGGTTACCGGGATCACGCCCGTGCGGTGTCCGCCAGGCGCTAACCTTCGCTACCGTAGGTTCTCATCTCCGGCACCGTCGGCCCGGTCCTCGGGCCGCGCGGTTCCCGGCCCCAAGGAGGCACCAGTGACCGAGTCGACCAGTGGACTCAACCGTGTACTGCGGGCAGCGGCCGCGAGGGTTCCCGAACCGCGGGCCGCGCATCGCTTCCTCAACCGCCTCACCCACCCGCTGCGGATGGACGACTACTCCTCGCTCATCTACCCGTTGTGGTCCTCCCGGGAGCTGCGTGGAGAGGTGGTCACGGTGCGCCGCGAGGCGGAGGACACCGTCACCCTCGTCATCAAGCCCGGGTGGGGCGCGACCCCGCACTACCAGCCGGGACAGTACCTGGGAATCGGCGTCCTCCTCGACGGCCGCTGGACCTGGCGCTCCTACTCCCTGACCTCGGCGCCCACCACGGGTCGTGGCGAGTACTCGGTCACCGTCAAGGCCCTGCCCGAGGGGTTGCTCAGCAACCACATCGTCGGCACCGTCGAGCCCGGCACCATCGTCCGCCTCGCCGCCCCGGCGGGGGACTTCCACCTGCCCACGCCGACGCCGCCCAAGCTGATGTTCGTCACGGCCGGATCCGGCATCACGCCGGTCATGGGCATGCTCCGCTCGTTGGACCGCCGCTCGGTCACCGAGCCGTTCCCCGACGTCGTCCACGTGCACTCGGTGCGCGAGAGGGAGGACGCCCTGTTCCTGGAGGAGTTGCGCGCCCTCGAGAAGACCCAGCCCGGGTACGTCCTGCACCTGCGGGTCACCAGCGAGGAGGGCCGCATCGACTCCCGCCAGATGTCCGCCCTCGTCCCCGACTGGTCGGAGCGGCCGACCTGGGCGTGCGGCCCCAACGCGATGCTCGACGAGCTCGACGAGCACTTCGACGCCACCGGCCGCGACGATCTCCACGTGGAGCGCTTCACGGTCAACCGGGACGCCGGGGCCTCGGGCGGGACCGTCACGTTCGGTTCGACCGGCAAGACGGTGGAGCTCGACGGTGCCACCACCATCCTCGAGGGCGGCGAGCAGGTGGGCGTGCAGATGCCGTTCGGCTGCCGGATGGGCATCTGCCAGACCTGCGTCGTGGGACTCGACGAGGGGCATGTCCGCGACCTGCGCAACGGCACCGACCACGGCCCCGGCGAGCGGATCCAGACGTGCATCTCGGTGGCGTTGGGGGACGTCGAGCTCAAGCTCTGACCGCGGCGGGGCGTCAGTCCTGATCGGTCCCCAGCGCCCACGCGTCGTTGGACTGCAGGACGCCGAGGAGCTCGCGGACGGCCAGGGCGCGCCGGTGCACGGCGGGGTCGGCTATGGCGTCGAACCTGCACTCCGGGTCCGCGGGCGGGCCCTGGTGGGTACAGCCCCGGGGGCAGTCCTGCACGATCGCGTCCAGGTCGGAGAACGACGCCACCACGTCGTCGGGCGAGACGTGCGCGAGGCCGAAACTGCGGATCCCCGGGGTGTCCACCACCCAGCCCCCGGTACCCAGTTCGAGGGCGACCGACTGGGTCGAGGTGTGTCGGCCCTTGCCGACTCCGGAGACCACGCCGGTCGCCCGGTGGGCGTCGGGGATCAAGCGGTTGACGAGCGTGGACTTGCCGACGCCCGAGTGGCCGATCATGGCGGAGATCCGACCGTCGATCCGTTCGTGCAGCGCGGTGAGGTCGTCGTCGATCCCCGTCCGGAGCACGGGGACGTCGAGCGCCTCGAACTCGGCGGCGAAGACCGACGGGTCGTCGAGATCCCCCTTGGTCAGGCAGAGGACCGGATCGAGACCGCCGGTATAGGCCGCCACGAGCGCGCGGGCGACGAAGCCGGCGCGCGGCGGGGGGTCCGCGACCGCGACCACGATCAGCAGCAGTTCGGCGTTCGCCACCACCACCCGCTCGTAGGGGTCGGAGTCGTCGGCGGTCCGGCGCAGGACCGTGCTCCGCTCCTCGACCCGGACGATCCTCGACAGGGTGTCCCGGGTG
>NZ_JAALEA010000280.1 GCF_014145145.1 Dietzia cercidiphylli | reverse complement strand
GGCGATCCGCGAGGTGGTCGAGGCTGCCGGCCGCCCCCGGTCGCTCGGCCGCGGGGACCAGGCCGAGGTGGCGGGACGGGGCGGTGACCTCGTCGTCCCGGCTCAGCACCCCGAGCACGGGGATCCCCAGTGGCTCGAGGGCGCGGCGCACCTCGTCCGAGTGCCGGACGGAGCCGGCCTTGTTGAGGATCACGCCGCCGATCCGGACGGACGGGTCGAACGTCGCCATCCCCAGCACCACGGCCGCGATGCTGCGCGAGGCGTGGGAGATGTCCACCACCAGCAGGACCGGGGTGTCGGTGAGGCCGGCGACGTGGGCGGTGGAGGAGAAGCCGTCGCCCCCGATCTGGCCGTCGTACAGGCCCATCACGCCCTCGATCACCGCGACGTCGGCCGGCCGCGGCGCGGCCTGCGCGCCGTGTAGCAGGAGGGGCACGATTCTGTGCTCGCCGACCAGGTGCGGGTCGAGGTTGCGGCCCGGCCGCCCCGTCGCGAGCTCGTGGTAGCCCGGGTCGATGTAGTCGGGGCCGACCTTGTGGCCCGAGACCGTCAGGCCCCTGCGCCGCAGGGCCGCCATGAGCCCGGTGGCGACGGTGGTCTTGCCGTGACCCGACGCCGGAGCGGCCACCACGAGCCGGGGCAGGTCGGTGCGCGATCCGGTCACCATTCGATCCCCCTCTGACCCTTCTGGCCGGCGTCCATCGGGTGCTTGACCTTGGTCATCTCGGTGACGAGGTCGGCGACCTCGATCAGCCGGGGGGCGGCGTCGCGGCCGGTGATCACCACGTGCTGCCGACCGGGCCGCGAGGTCAGCGTCTCGACCACGTCCTCGACGTCCACCCAGCCCCACTTCATCGGGTAGGTGAACTCGTCGAGCAGGTAGAGGTCGTGCCGCTCGTCGGCGAGCCGGCGCTTGATCTCCGCCCAGCCCTCGGCGGCGTCCGCGGCGTGGTCCTCCTCGGTGCCGTCCTTGCGCGACCACGACCAGCCCGAGCCCATCTTGTGCCACTCCACGGGCCCGCCCTCACCGGTCTCGGCGTGCAGGCGGGCGAGGCGTTCCATCACCGTCTGCTCGCCGATGCGCCACTTGGCGGACTTGACGAACTGGAACACCCCGATGTCCCACCCCTGGTTCCAGGCACGCATGGCCAGGCCGAACGCGGCCGTGGACTTCCCCTTGCCGGGCCCGGTGTGGACCATGATCAGGGGCTTGTTGCGGCGTTGCCGGGTGCTCAGCCCGTCGTCGGGCACGCGGGCCGGTTGTCCCTGCGGCATCAGGCCACCTCTCCCTCTGTCAGCGCCGTGGTGCGGCGGTCAGGGGCCGTGTGGGTGCGGACGGTGCGGGTCAGTCCCTCGGCCGTCACCTCGCCCAGCGGGATGTGCTCGGCGC
>NZ_JAALEA010000027.1 GCF_014145145.1 Dietzia cercidiphylli | reverse complement strand
GCGTCACCGACTTCATCACCGGACTCATCGCCGCCCGAAACATCCACTAATTGGATTAATTTGAGTAGACGTCCGATAATACTGCGGCCCGGCCGCCGTATGACTACCGGGCCGCAGTTCAGCCGTGGTCCACGCCTCAGGGTTCGGACCTCATTTGTCCGGCCGGCCCGCTCAGGGCTCGATGAAGGTTCGAATATGGTCGAGAATTTCCGCCCCCTTCGCGTCGTCCTGGCTCGACACCTAAAGCAAGAAGGCGATAGCGGCAACGACAACCACTGTCGAGATCATCGATTCACCGGCTGACTGGTGTCAGCGACAACCTGGCCGATGCTGGTCATCGACTTGATGAAGTCCAGGTCCCCGGATGCTTCCGGAGCCGCAAGTGCGATTTCCTTCTGCATCTGCGCCAACAGCGCAACTTGCCGCATCGCGTACGCGCCAGCGCGGGCCACGGCATCGACTTGGGTTTGTTGGACCTCGCCGGCCGCTGCAACGCGGGCGCTCATCACATCTGCAGAGTGGTCGATCGCTGCGAGATCGCGGGCGGTCTGACGGGAGAGGCAGCCTCCTGTAGCCGTTGGATACGAAGCGGGTGTGCTCGTTGGAACGCGCTGAAGTCCGGACACTGTAGTCTCCAATCAATTGGCTGTGCGGGTCACCCGCAAACAACGGATCTGACAGAAAACACGCTAACTTCGCAGGTAGACAACGTAGAAGCACAAGCGTGATAGCACTTGGATGGATAGAGTTGTGGCATGCGAGAGAGCGGTGATGAGTCGGAACCGGAGCGGTCGCCTTACTGCCCGGACTACTTGCTGCCGATCATTAGAGAGCTTCGGGTCCGGTACGAGCGCTTCGATGAGCTCCGTGAGCAGGTGCTGTTGCCGTATGGCTACAACACCGCGAGGGCATACTGGGGCGACTTAGATGACGTGTTCATGTGGGCTGAGGAACGTGACAAGGACGTACTCACGCTGACTGTGCAGGACCTCCGTCAGTACGTGGCTCTTCTTCGCAGAAGGAAGTACAACGAGAGCACTATCCGACGGCGAATCACCGCGATGCGGAAGCTCTACGACGTCATTGGGCTGGATCCAAATCCAGCGGACGCCGTCGTGATCAGGCGCGGCGGCACACGTTGAGAGAGCACATTGCGGCTCACGGCCAGAATTTCCGGACTTGTCGTAGTCCTCTGGCAACCTGAGGAGGGCTGACGGCCACGTGCAACTATGTTCGCACAAATGTTCGATATGATGTTAAAATACGGACATCATATATAGAGGCAGTTCATAGAACCAGGAGAGGTGGAAATGTCACCGAAGACAAAAGAGGCGCAGCGAGCCGAGCTACACAAGACAATCTGGCGTATTGCCAATGATCTTCGCGGAAGTGTCGACGGATGGGACTTCAAGACCTATGTGCTCGGCATGTTATTTTACCGGTTCATATCCGAGAATCTCACTGCTTACTTGAACAATCTAGAGCATGAAGCCGGAGATACAGACTTCGATTACTCGAAGCTCGACGATGAAAATGCTGAGTTTGGTCGCAAAGATACGGTCGACGAGAAGGGCTTCTATATACTGCCGTCTGAGCTTTTTCAAAACGTCCGTGAGCGTGCTGCGCGAGACGCCAACCTGAATGAGACACTTGAGCGAGTCTTCAAGAACATCGAAGGTTCGGCTGTCGGCTCTGATAGCGAGGACGACCTCAAGGGTTTGTTCGACGACCTCGACGTAAACAGCTCCAAGCTAGGGAACACCGTCGCCAAGCGGAACGGGAAGCTGGTCAAGTTGCTCGACGCCATCGGGGACCTCCCACTCGGCAACTTCGAGGACAACTCGATCGACCTTTTCGGCGATGCCTACGAGTACCTCATGCAGATGTACGCCTCCCAGGCCGGCAAATCGGGTGGCGAGTACTACACGCCGCAGGAAGTCTCCGAAGTGCTCGCGAAGATCACCGTGGCGGGCAAGAAGCGGGTCAACCGGGTGTATGACCCAGCCGCCGGCTCCGGATCGCTCCTGCTCAAGTTCGCCAAAGTGCTGGGCAAAGAGAACGTCGGAGGCTTCTACGGCCAGGAGATTAACCTGACGACCTATAACCTCGCCCGTATCAATATGTTCCTGCATGACGTGAACTACGAGAAGTTCGACATCGCCCACGGTGACACGCTCACCGATCCTGCGCACTGGGATGACGAGCCGTTCGAAGCGATCGTTTCCAATCCGCCCTACTCAATTAAGTGGGAGGGCGACGCCAACCCGCTGCTGATCAATGACGAACGATTCGCCCCTGCGGGCGTACTTGCGCCGAAGTCTAAGGCTGACTTGGCTTTCACCATGCACATCCTGTCGTGGTTGGCAGTCAATGGGACCGCGGCGATCGTTGAGTTCCCAGGTGTGCTCTACCGTGGTGGTGCGGAAGCGAAGATCCGAAAGTACCTGATCGACAATAACTACGTCGACGCGGTGATTCAGTTGCCGACAGATCTGTTCTTCGGTACCACGATCGCCACCTGCATCATCGTGCTCAAGAAGTCCAAGTCGGACAATAGTGTAATTTTCGTCGATGCATCAGCAGAGTTCAAGCGCATAGGCAACAAGAATAAGCTTCTTCCGGAGAACCAGGATCGCATCCTTGACACCCTGGTGGCTCGCGTAGATGCCGACCATGTCTCGAAGCTCGTGGCGAACGAAGATATTGCAGCCCACGATTACAACATCGCGGTGTCCAGCTACGTCGAGCAAGAAGATCTCCGTGAGATCGTCGACATCACGGAACTGAACGCCGAGATCGCTCGGATCGTCGTCCGGCAGCAGCAGCTCCGCACCTCGATCGATGAGATCGTGGCCGACCTCGAAGGAGCCACTAAGTGAAAGCAGTCGACACAAACTTGCTGAAGCTGCTGAAGAAAAGTGATCGGTTCGTCGTGCCGATCTATCAGCGTGTCTACTCATGGGGTGATGCGGAGTGCGAACAGCTGTGGCAAGACATCATCCGCGCCGGTAAACGTGAGAAGCTGAACAGCCATTTCACCGGCTCGATCGTCTACATCGAGCGAGACCAAGGGTCCAACACTTCGCGCGAACCCGATCTCATCATCGACGGACAACAACGTGTAACCACGGTGACACTTGTATTGGCGGCGCTCGCCGCCAAGTTGGAAACCATGCCGGTGGAGGCACAGGAACCCGAGCCGGGCTTCGCTCCACAGAAGATTCGGGGGCTGTACTTACGGAATGAGTATGAATCTGGCGACGACTACTTCAAGCTGACCCTGTCTCAACGCGACAGAGACGCCTTGAAGGCAGTTGTCCGAAGTGCTCCGATGCCTAAGACAACCTCACGGGTGGCGGACAATTACGCATACTTTGTCGCCCGACTCAATGATCCCGAGCTCGACCTGACCCACGTCTGCAAGGGGCTCGACAAACTCGTAGTGGTCGATGTGAAGCTCACCCGCGGCATGGATGACCCGCAGTTGGTGTTCGAGTCGATGAATGCCACCGGAAAGAAGCTTTCCCAAGCTGACCTCATCCGCAACTTCGTGTTGATGGATTTGCCGCCAGCGCAACAGGAGCAACTCTACGAAGACTACTGGTTCCCGATGGAGCGCCTGTTCCAGGGCAACGACGAGAAGCGGTTTGACGAGTTCGTCCGTCACTATCTGACCGTCAAGACGAACTCAATCCCGCGCCTCATCGAGATCTACGAGGCTTTCAAGACGTACGCATTTGAGCAGGAATCCGCAGGTTCCAGCAGGGACGATCTTGTTATCGACCTCAGCCGCCACGCGACATGGTTCGCCAACATGGCACTTGGAAAGGAACCTGAAAAGAATCTGGTGCGCAGGTTCGCCGAAGTCGACCAGCTCGCCACCGTCACGTACCCGTTCCAACTGCGCCTCTACGCTGACTACGCAGCCGGGGTCCTCAGTGGCGAAGACTTTGCCGCAATCCTCGACGCGGTGATCTCGTACCTGTTCCGCCGGGTGATATGTCGCATCCCTACCAACAGTCTCAACAAGACCTTCGCGACTCTGTCAGCCGCGATCGACGAGGACAACTATGTCGTAAGCGTCTGCGCTCGCCTACTGACGCTGCCGAACTATCGTCGATTCCCGACCGACGAAGAGTTCGAGGAGGCGCTGAAGAGCACTGACATGTACAACGTGAAGCGTCGCAGCTACTTCTTCCGAAAGATGGAGAATTACGGCCGAAAGGAAGAGGTGTCGATCGCCGAGTACACGATCGAACACATCATGCCGCAGAACGCCAATCCCACATGGCAGGAAGCGCTGGGGGTCAATTGGGAGGTCGACCACGACCGATACCTCCACACCCTCGGCAATCTTACCTTGACCGGCTACAACCCGGAATACTCCGACCGCCCGTTCGAAGACAAGCGAGATATGGAAGGCGGCTTCAAGCACAGCCCGCTCCGGCTTAATCAAGGACTTGCGCAGCTTGACGCCTGGAACGCGGTCGAGATCGGAAAGCGCGCCAATACACTCGCAGCACAAGCCGTCGCGATCTGGGCCCGACCCAAGTTCGACGAAGCTGTCCTTGTGGGATACAAGGAGAGTTTCAGCGATCAGAAGCGGTTCGACTGGTCGCAGGCGCACGCTATCCTTGACGCCCTGCCTGCTGGGCGATGGACGAGCTACAACAACCTCGCCGAGGCCGTGGGAACAGGGCCCGTCGCGATGGCTGGTCATCTCAGCCGGAGCGCAGACTGCGCCAACGCTTACCGTGTTCTGAGGTGGGACGGGAGGGTGGCTGACGAGTTTCGCTGGCACGACCCCGAGGATCAGCGCGACCCGATTGATGTCTTGCGCGCTGACGGGATCAATATCACCGATGGTCACGCAGATGCCGAACAGCAGCTCGCGGTTGAAGACCTTCTCGCACTGGTCGGGGAGGACGAACTGTGAGTCGTATCGATGATTTGATTGCTGAGCTAGCACCTGAGGGGGTTCAGTTTAGGCCGCTTGGTGATTTGGGTGAGTTCATTCGGGGCAATGGTCTTCAGAAAAAAGATCTGACCGACGAGGGGTTTCCCGCTGTCCACTACGGCCAAATCCATACCCACTATGGTGTTTGGGCCACATCTACAAAGTCGTACACCCCGAGCGACATGGCGTCAAAGTTGCGGCAGGCCATGCCTGGGGACTTGCTGATCGCTACTACGAGTGAAGACGACGAAGCAGTTGCAAAAGCAACGGCATGGCTAGGTGACACAAATGTTGTTTTGAGTGGTGACGCGTATATCTACCGACACAGGCTCGATCCGCGCTATGTGTCATATTTTTTCCGAACGGAACAGTTTCAGTCTCAGAAGCGGCCGTTCGTCTCCGGTACAAAAGTTCGCCGCGTGTCCGGCGCGGCGCTTGCTAAGATTCGTATTCCCGTTCCGCATATCGAGGTCCAGCGGGAAATTGTGCGAATACTAAATCAGTTTACTCAGCTGGAAGCAGAGCTGGAAGCAGAGTTGGAAGCGCGCCGCCGTCAATATGAACACTATCGTTACGAGCTGCTTAGTGGTAAAAATTCTGCCGACGGCGACGTGCTTCGTCTTGGCGACATTTTTGAGATGCGTGCCGGAGTGCATATTAAGGCCGCTGAAATATCTGACGTACCTACCGACGAGAAGCCATTCCCGTGCTACGGCGGCAACGGACTTCGTGGCTACGTGGGCTCGTATAATTATCATGAAAAAGTCGTACTAATCGGTCGTCAGGGTGCGCTTTGCGGGAATGTGCATCGAGCTGAGGGTAAGAGTTACGCAACCGAACACGCGGTTGTTGTCACTCCGAAGGTCCCCGTCGACATGTCATGGGCGTTCCATAAACTCACCGAGATGGATTTAAACCAGTACAAGACCAAGTCTGCTCAGCCAGGACTCGCGGTGGGGCGCGTCAAACAGGTTGAGACGCAGCTCGTGCCGATAGAGGATCAGCGTCGTGATGGTTTGGTCCTCAATAGACTTGATACTCTCGTTAACGACCTGAGTTTCGGCCTACCTGCTGAACTCGCGGCGCGTCGCACGCAATACGAGTATTACCGTGACAAGCTGCTGACTTTCGAGGAGGCCAGTGCATGAGCGAAACGAATTTACGCAAGTACGACCCGATCGCCGTCTCGGCGGAGAGTACTGTTGTCGCCGAGTATGTGCCGGATCGGGCGTCGGAGGCTGCATACCAGTCCGAGGCTGCGCTGGAACGCGAGCTGGTCAAGCTGCTGGAATCGCAGGCGTACGAATACCTCGCAGTCACCTCTGAAGCGCAACTGGTGAACAACCTCCGGGCGCAACTGGAGGCATTGAATCACATCACGTTCTCGGATCCAGAATGGACTGACTTCTTCGAAAATAAGATCGCCGGAAAGAATGACGGCATCGCCGAAAAGACTGTGCGCATCCAGGAGGATCACGTGCAGATCCTCAAGCGTGATGATGGTTCGACGAAGAACATCACATTGCTGGACAAGCAGAACATCCATAACAACCGGCTGCAGGTCATCAACCAGTACGAGGTGGACCGCGCGGGTCCTTCTGAGGGGGAGAGTGCGGGCGGGCGCTACGCTAACCGCTACGACGTGACTGTCCTCGTAAACGGGCTGCCGATGGTTCACATTGAGCTCAAGCGGCGGGGCGTCGATATCCGCGAGGCGTTCAACCAGATCAATCGCTATCAGCGCGATAGCTTCTGGGCGGGCTCTGGGCTATTCGAGTACGTGCAGTTGTTCGTCATCAGCAACGGCACGCTGACGAAGTACTACTCAAACACGACTCGCAGTCAGCACCTCAAAGAGGGTCAGAAGCCGGGCAAGGGTCGCAAGACCTCAAATTCGTTCGAGTTCACGTCGTGGTGGGCTGATGCACGGAACAAGCCGATCCAAGACCTGACGTCGTTTGCCAAGACCTTCTTCGCCAAGCACACGCTACTTAACATCCTGACCCGCTACTGCGTGCTGACCGCCGATCGGTTGCTGCTGGTAATGCGCCCGTACCAGATCGTCGCGACGGAGCGAATCTTGCAGCGCATCGACATTGCCACGAACTACAAGCAACTCGGCACAATCGCGGCCGGCGGCTACGTTTGGCACACCACGGGGTCGGGCAAGACGCTGACATCGTTCAAGACCGCACAACTCGCCTCGAAACTGCCGAGCGTGGAGAAGGTGCTATTCGTCGTTGACCGAAAGGACCTCGACTACCAGACGATGCGCGAGTACGACCGCTTCTCGAAGGGTGCGGCGAACTCCAACACCTCAACGGCGGTGTTGAAGAAGCAGCTCGAAGACCCGACTGCTCGCATCATCATCACGACGATCCAGAAGCTCTCGACCTTCATCAAGGCCAATAAGAATCACGCCATTACCAATGAGCACGTCGTGATCATTTTCGACGAGTGCCATCGTTCGCAGTTTGGTGACATGCATACCGACATCACCAAGGCGTTCAGGCGCTACAACCTGTTCGGTTTCACTGGCACGCCGATCTTCGCCGAAAACAGCGGCAGTGGCGGTAACCCGCAGTTAAAGACCACCGAGCAGGCATTCGGCGAAAAGTTACACACCTACACGATCGTCGACGCGATCACTGACAAGAACGTGTTGCCGTTCCGGATCGACTATATCAACACCATCAAGGTCGGCAATCCTGACGACAAGCAGGTCACGGCGATCGACCGAGAGCAGGCGCTCCTCGATGACCGCCGCATCGGCGAGATCGTCAAGTACACCCTGGAGCACTTCGACCAGAAGACGAAGCGCTCATCCAGCTACGAGCACTCTGTGGTGACCAACGTGCCGCAGGCGACGCGCACCCGCCGTCAAGCCGAAGCCCTGCGCGAACGAAAGCGAGTGCGCGGTTTCAACGCCATCTTCGCTACTGCCTCGATCGAGGCAGCACGGATCTACTACAACGTGCTGAAGCGGGAGCAGGAGAAGCTGCCCGCTGACAAGCGCCTCAAGATCGGGATGATCTACTCGTACGGTGCCAACGAAGCTGTCGACGACGGGATCATCGATGACGAAGGCTTCGAAACTGTCGATCTCCCGACCGATGCCCGCTCTGCCCTCGAAGACGCGATCATCGACTACAACGAGATGTTCGGCACCAGCTACGACACCAGCGCAGACAAGTTCCAGAACTACTACAAGGACCTGTCTCAGCGGCTGAAGAACCGCGAACTGGACCTGGTGATCGTGGTCAACATGTTCCTCACCGGGTTCGACGCAACCACGTTGAACACCCTGTTTGTGGATAAGAACCTGCGCGCGCACGGCCTAATCCAGGCCTACTCCCGCACCAACCGCATCCTGAACTCGGTAAAGACCTACGGCAACATCGTGGCCTTCCGCGACCTCGAAGACGCCACCAACAAGGCGCTTGAGCTATTCGGCAACAAAGATGCTCGCGGTGTAGTGATCCTCAAGCCATACGGCGAGTACTACGGTCAGTACGCCGAAAAGGTGAACGAGATGCTGTTGGCTTTCCCGCTTGGACAACCGATCGTCGGTGAGGCTGCCCAGAAGGAGTTCATCGCACTGTTCGGTCAGGTTCTTCGGCTAGAGAACATCCTCACCTCGTTTGACGACTTCGCCGGCAACGAGATCCTCAGCGAGCGCCAGGGGCAGGACTACCGCAGTGTCTACCTCGACCTCTATGCCGAGTTCCGTAAAGACAAGGACAGCGACAAGGAACTCATTAACGATGACGTGGTCTTCGAAGTCGAGCTGATCAAACAGGTTGAAATTAACGTCGACTACATTCTAATGCTCGTCGCCAAGTTTCGCGAGGAGCACGGCGGCGATGGTGAAGACAAAGAGATCCGCGCTGAGATCTCTCGCGCAGTCGACGCCAGCCCCACCTTGCGTAACAAGAAGGACCTCATTGAAGACTTCGTCGACTCGGTATCCGTCGACGGTGCCATTGACGATGAGTGGCAAGCGTTCATTGCCGCTAGGCGCGAAGCTGAATTGGCCAAGATCATCGAAGAAGAGAATCTTCGTGGCGACAATGCCCGGGACTTCGTCGAGGCGTCGTTCCGTGACGGTTCTCTGCGCACCACTGGTACCGCAATCACCAAGGTGCTACCGCCGGCTTCTCGTTTCGCGAGCGCAGGCGGACATAGCGAGAAGAAACAGCGCGTGATTCGGAAGCTGGTTACCTTCTTCGAGCGGTTCTTCGGGCTCAGCCAGGGGGTCGATTAAGACTATGAGGACTCAATTGAATCGCATTGAACTTCAAGACGATGGTACGCATTACTACCGCGCAGACTTTCAGGTCCACACGCCGCGCGATGCAAACTGGGATGGTCCGCGCCCGAGGACGGAAGACGAGCGTGTCGCATGGGCCAAGAGCTTCCTGGCGGCGGCACGCGAGAATCAACTGAATGCCGTGGCAATCTCTGATCATCACGACTTCGCGATGTATCCCTACGTCCGCCAAGCGGCGCTTGACGAAGTGGACAACGAGGGCACACCCATTCTCGACAAGGAGCGCCTTGTTGTCTTCCCCGCACTCGAACTGACTCTCCAGGTTCCCTGCCAGGCCATCCTTATTCTAGACGCAGATTTCCCACTTGATCGACTGGACGACGTACTGAAAGCGCTTCACCACGAGCCGTTCAATGCAGCAGCCCGATCTTTGCCTACAACCACAGTTCTTCCGAAATCCGACAGTATTCCGAACGTATGCGCTCAACTCGACCTAAAGCCGTGGCTCAAGGGGCGATACATACTGTTGCCGAACGTCACGCCAAGCGGACACAAGTCGCTAATTCGCGATTCCTTCCAGGATAAGTACAAGGATGCGCTCACGGTATGCGTAGCTGGCTACCTCGATGGCTCAGTTGCCATCTTAGAGAAGAAGCCCGGTAAGGCAACGATTCTCGAGGGACGTGATGGTAATTGGGGTGACCGCCCGATTGCACTGTTTCAGACGTCCGACTCGCGCAAATCCGACTTCGCTGAACTAGGCAGCGCTGCAACCTGGGTAAAGTGGTCACGTCCGACTGCCGAGGCTCTCCGACAAGCGAGCCTCGCTCGTGAGTCTCGAATCTCGCATGCTGAACCCGCGGTTCCGAACGTATGGATTTCGCGAGTCGTCGTGTCCCACAGCAAGTTTATGGGGCGCCTCGATTCCCGGCTGAACCCGCAGTACACCGCGATCATTGGCGGACGAGGAACCGGGAAGTCCTCTGTGCTCGACTATATGCGATGGGCGCTTGGCGACCAGGTTGCGAATACCGGGGAGGAAGACGAGCTCGTAGACCCGCGTGCACGGCAACGTCGGCTCATCAACGCGACGTTGGTTCCATACGACGCGGTGGTCGAGGTCTATCTCGTGATCAACGGTGTACCACACGTCGTTCGAAGACATGCTAAGTCCGGCGAATTCGAGCTCCAGGTCGGCGATGAGGACTTTGCGACTGTTCACGAGACGATTGTGCAGCGCTTACTGCCGGTTCAGGCATATAGCCAGAAGCAGCTGTCGAGTGTCGCAATCCGCGTCGATGAACTCACCCGCTTTCTCGAGACACCAATCTTGCGGCAGCTTGAAGATATTGATCGTCGCCATGTAGAGACTCAAGGGCGTCTGCGAGAGAACTACGGCACCTTGCAACGGCACCGCAGCGTGACGCGGGAAATGGAGCAATCGAGGGCGCGCATCAAGTCTCTGACTGGACAAGCTCAGGCGTTGCGGGATGGCCTCACAGGCCTGAGCGAAGCCGATCGCATGTTGCTCGATCACAAGGCGGGACATGATCAGGCAGCAACCGCTGTGGCGGCGTGGCGTCAGCAACTCGCAGCACTCGAAGTGGAAACGGAGGCGCTAAGATCGGCATACCGGAGGGCTGCCAATCTGGTCAGCGTGCATGAAGATGCGCCCGAAGAACTTAAGGCGGATTTGGGTATTGCTGTGACGGCAATCCACAAGGCGCTTCAGCAAGCTGAGATCGCGCTTGGAACGATCGGCGATAGCCTGTCGGTTGCCGTGGCGCCATCTGGTTCGATCGACGCGAGCCTTGGTGCAGTGGACCGTCGTTTGACCTCGTTTAACGAACGGTACGGCGCGGTGAAGGAGCGATCAACCGCACACGAGACCAAACTACGTCAGCTCGCTGAGCTTGAATACCAGATAAACGAGGCAACTGATCTCCTCGGAAAGCAGGAGCTCGAATGCGGGCGGCTGGGAGATCCTGCTGGCGAACACGACCGCTTTCGCGAGAAGCTTCGAGAACTAAACAGCGAGCGTTCGCAAGCACTTCAGACGCAATGCGTGGCGCTGTCTGCGGCCTCAGACCAACTGATCCGTGCTTCCCTCGAAGTTGGACACAACTTTGCTGAGGTTCAGTCGAAGTTTAGGGGGCTCGTTACTGGATCTGGATTGCGTGGCAACAAGATTGAGAACCTTTTCGACATGCTCAAAACTGATAAGGATCCTGCCACTACGTGGGAGGCGATTTTGGCTGAGTTGGAGCTTGTCATGTTGTTAGAGCCGGACGGCGAACTCACCTCAGAGCTGGCTCCAACGCTCAGTCGGCTTGGATTCACAGTGACGGATCTACAGCGCATCAAACCGAAGATAACTCCCGAGGCTTGGCTCGACCTGTCGCTTACGCCGCTCGTGGATCAGCCGGTCTTCGAATACCAGAGCAAACCCGGAACTTATATTCCGTTCAGCTCTGCTTCGGCAGGTCAGCAGGCCACGGCACTTCTGACGACCCTTCTTACACAGGATGGAATGCCGCTGCTAATCGACCAGCCCGAAGAAGACCTGGATAGCGAGACCGTGCAGCACATCGTCGCGAAAATTTGGGAGGCCAAGGGCCGTCGGCAGCTCATCCTCGCAAGTCACAACGCTAATCTGGTTGTGAACGGCGATGCCGACCTCGTTCTCGTATGTGGCTACACCACCGCTGGTGACCAGTCGGCAGGCACCATCAAGTCCAGCGGTGCGATTGACCAACCTGAGATACGGGACGCGATCACAACCGTGATGGAGGGTGGCGAAAAGGCATTCCGCCTCCGTAAGGAGAAGTATGGGTTCTAGCAACTAGTATCGTGCTCCGTGTGGCCGCACCACGGCATCGGAGTCTTTGAGGATATTCAGGACAGTTGTCCGTCCGATTCCGACTTCCTCAGCGACCCTCCGACTCGTCATACCTTCTTCGTAGAGCTGGACTACGTCGCGCCGCATCTGCTCGGTAATCCGCGATCGGAGACGTCGGTGTCCCGATTGCGCCTGATCAGGCCGTCGATTAGCGATCCTTGGGGTGTTGGCCTTGGCGCCAGCGAGGACTACCACGTACCAGGCCCGGTTCCCGAGAGGGAGCCGGGCCTGCGTGCTTTCCGCGACCCTGGCCCGATCGACCAACGGACAGAGGCAGGCGGTGGGATCAATAAGACCTGAGTTCCACAAGTTGACGTCGTTCCCGGCCGCTTCGTTAGCCCTGGTGATTCACGGGGATCTGCGGATCGCTGGGCGA
>NZ_JAALEA010000279.1 GCF_014145145.1 Dietzia cercidiphylli | reverse complement strand
CCACCAGGTCCGGACTCCTCCGGTGGTGGGTGGCCGTCGCCGTGAACGGGATCGCGGTCGCGCTCGCACTGTGGCGGGGCACGGGTGAGGGCTCGCAGGCCGCGGCGGACACGGTTCTCCTCACCGCGCTCGCGGCGGCCGCCGCGGTGTGGGCGGCGCGTGAGACCCGGACCGTCATGCGGAGTTTCGATGAGCCTTCCCCGCGGTTCACCCGGCGGCTTCTCCCGCGGGGCATCGTGGAGACGTCCCCGGCTCGAGAGGAGTGAGACGTGACGGTCCCCGCGACCACACATCTGCGGTCCACGGTGTCCACCGGGAGCGGGGTCGTCGCCCACAGAGGGGCCTCGGCCGAGTTCCCCGAACTCACGCTCGTCGCCTACGAGAAGGCCCTCGAGCAGGGCGCAGAGGCGCTCGAGGTGGATGTGCGGCTCACCTCCGACGGTGTCCCGGTGCTCCTGCACGATCCCCGGACCGCGCGCGTGGCGGACCGCGACGTCTGGGTCCACTCCAGCACCCTGGACGAGCTGTCCGCCCTCGACCTGGGCTCCTGGCATCCGGTGCACCGCCGGCCCGAACCACTCCTCACGCTGCGCAGTCTCCTGGTGATGGCCGAGGCGTACCCGCACGTGAAGCTGTTCCTGGAGACCAAGCACCCGGTGCCCACCGGCGGCCGCGTCGAGGTCGCGCTCCGGGACGAGCTGAGGTACTTCGGTCTGGACCGGCCCGCCTCGCACGCCGAGTCCCGCGCGCTCATGATGAGCTTCTCCGTGATGGCGGTGCGACGGTTCAGGCAACTGGCCCCGCAGGTGCCGACCGTGCAGCTCCGCGAGCGCGGCAACGTCCTCAAGTCGTGGCCGGCCGAGGGGTTCGGCGCCCAGTTGATGGGCCCGAGCATCGGCGCGCTCCGGGCGCGGCCGTGGTTGGTCGAGTACTGGAGGTCGCGGGGGATGGGGACCTACTGCTGGACCGTCGACGACCCGGCGGACATGCTCCTGTGCCGCGACCTGGGCGTGGAGTGGGTGGCCACCAACGTCCCGACACGGGCCCGGGGCGTCCTGGACGGGCCCACGCGTCGCGACTGACCCCGCCACGCCCGGCCCGATCCTGGGCCCCCGTGCGATGACGGCACCAGAGTGCGATGTCCGGGGGCGGGCCGCGCGGGCGCACCGTATCGTGGTGCCCGTGGGTAGACGTCAGCGCCATAATGAGCCCAAGTCCGGCGGCAACCGCCAGGCCAAGATCGCCGCTCGCGCGGCCGAGCGTGAGGAACTGAGCACGGAACCCCGGCCGTTCGCCGGGTTCGCCGGTGAGTGCGACATGGTCGCGATGCGCGAGTTCGTGCCGTCGGCGACCGCGCGACTCACCACCACCGCCGAGAAGCGGGAGATCATCCTGGCGACCGTCCTGCCGGGGGCCATCGCCGGCCTGGTGCGCGACGACGAGCTGGGCGGTGAGGCCATGGTGGGTCTCCAGGTGCAGGTCCACGGACCCGATCCGGCGGCCGACCTGGCCTACGCGGTGGACTGGGCCTCGCGTGCCGGGGGAGGGGAGACCCTGACGTCCTCCCACCCGGACGAGTCCACCCCGGCGTTGGAGGACGTCGTGGTCGCCGACGCCCCGCTCGAGATCGCGGTGCACGGCGACTTCTCCTGGTGGCTCGCCGAGGGCGCCCAGGTCAGGCCGGAGATCGCCCAGGCCATCAAGAACGCCAACGAGGTCATGATGCCCTCCGCCCGGGTCGCGGCCGACGGCATCGAGGCGGCCTGGTGGGTCGACGCGGGCGAGAAGGCCCACGTCCGCTGGGTGCGCCCGGAGGACGAGGATGCGCTGTTCGAGGCACTCGCGCGCGTGCACTCCGCCGGCGGCCTCCACCTGGGCGAGGGGTCCCGGTTCGCCGGGTCGTTCCGTACCCACGGGCTGCTCGTGCCGGTGTTCGACCTGGACCCGGAGATGCACCATCAGGAGTGGGCGCCGGGACTGCTGGAGCTCGACGCGCGACTGGGCGAGGCCCTGGCGAAGGACGGTCCGCTCAGCTCCGACGAGCGCGCGTCGCGCGACGGCCTGAGGGCACGTCAGGTCACCCTGCGCTGACCCGGCACCGGCCCCCGACGGGGCCCACGGGCCTCTAGTATCCCCTCGGGCGACCACCGGGTCGCCGGCCGGACGTGTGGCGGAGGGGGTGTGGCCGGCGTGGCCGACCGACCGAGACGGGGCGACGACGACGAGGCGGCGCCCTCCGAGGTGACCGTT
>NZ_JAALEA010000278.1 GCF_014145145.1 Dietzia cercidiphylli | reverse complement strand
CGCCTCTACGACAAACCCCTGGTCCAGGACGAAGCTGCTCTGAAGAACGTGTTCGTCGGCCTGCAGCAGTACGGGGGTTCCTGTTGATCGTCGATCAGCCGAACACAATCGGGCACTGGCAATCGCAGTCGCTCGAGACTGCGGCTACTAGGTCGCTAACTGCCAGGATTGGCCATGCGGAAAGCGGCGGACCTGTATCCGAGGCGGTCGAAAACCGACGCCCGGGACTCGTGCATCATCGCCGAGACCGCCCGCACGATGCCGCGCACTCCGCGACCGGTAGACCGCAACAGCGAGGTCTGCATCGCCCCGGGTTTGATGGAGACATCGATTACCCGGGAAGGGATCATTGGGAATATGGGAGCACCTCGCAAGTACCCGGATGAGCTTCGTGAACGCGCGACGCGGATGGCGCTGGAAGCACTGTCCGACCCCGACCGCTCGCATGGTGCGATCGTGCGTGTCGCCGAGCACCTCGGCGTGCACCGCGAAGCACTACGGACCTGGGTCCGCAAAGCCCAGGCCGAGGGCCAGGACGCCTCGTCGGTCTCGGCTGATCGCGACGCCCGCCTGGCCCAGCTGGAGAAGGAAAACCGCGAGCTACGGCGGGCGAACACGATTTTGAAGCAGGCGTCGGCTTTTTTCGCTGCGGAGCTGGACCGTCCACAGCGCTGAAGGTCGAGTTCATCGACCGCCACAAGGACGAACACGGTGTCCAGCCGATCTGCGACGCACTGGCCGAGACCAGCGCCGCGATCGCGCCTTCGTCCTACTGCGCCGCCAAGACCCGGCCGCCCTCAGCGCGGTCGGTTCGCGACGCCGAACTGACGGCTGCGATCACCACGATGTACGAGGAGAACTACCACGTGTACGGAGCCCGGAAGATGTGGAAGGAGCTGGGCCGCGCCGGCCACCAGGTCGCCCGCTGCACCGTCGAACGCCTCATGAGAGCCGAAGGCCTCAAAGGGGTCCAGCGGGCCAAGTCGCCGCGCACCACCCGGCCAAGGGCTGAGACTGAGCGGCCCGCTGACCTGGTGGAACGCAAGTTCGTCGCCGAGCGCCCGAATCAACTTTGGGTCGCCGACATCACCTACATTCGCACGTACGCCGGGTGGGTGTACGCGGCGTTCATCATCGACGTCTACTCGCGGATGGTCGTCGGGTGGCAGCTGTCCAAGAACTTGTACACCGATCTGGCCCTGGACGCGCTGAACATGGCGATCTGGCAGCGCACCCACACCTGCGACGACCTCAGCGGACTGATTCATCACAGCGACCGCGGCGTGCAATACCGAGCGCTGCGCTACACCGAACGGCTCGAAGAACAGGACCTGGTGGCCTCGGTGGGTTCACGCGGCGACTCCTATGACAACGCGATGGCCGAGGCGTTCAACTCCCTGTTCAAGGCCGAGCTGATTCGCAACCGCCACAAGGGACCGTGGCGAGGAATCGACGACCTCGAGATCGCCGTCCCCGAGTACATCGACTGGTTCAACCACCGCCGGATTCACGGCGAGATCGGCTACGTCCCACCGGCGGAGTACGAAGCACAACACACGGCGGTCGAACCGGCACCAGAGTCCGTCGACGACCTCATCGACGCCAGATAACCACCCTCTACAAAACCCGGGGCTTGACATACTCATCAAGCTCCTAGTAGCGGTGTAACTGGTTCTTGATCCTTCGTTGTTGCTCAGGCGGGTAGTTGCATCAGTGGATCGGTGGTCACCTCCGTGGTGAGCTGGTGTCGCTGTCGGTGGGCAGTGTGAGTCGGCAGCGTTTCAGGACTTCGAGTCCGAGGTAGCGGCGCCCTTCGGCCCATTCGTCGGTCTGCTCGGCAGGACCGCGCCGATGAGGCGGACGATTGCCTCGCGGTTGGGGAAGATCCCCACGACGTCGGTGCGGCGGCGGGTCTCTCGGTTGAGCCGTTCGGTGGGGTTGCTGGACCAGATTTGTCGCCACACGTCGTCGGGGAACGTGGTGAAGGCGAGCAGGTCCCCGCGGGCATCGCCGAGGTGGTCGGCGACGTCGGGCAGCCTGCCGTCGGTGTACTCCAGAAGCCGGTCGATCTGCTCGTGCACCGCGGGTAGCGGTGGGCTGGTCATACACGCTGTGCAGCATCGCTTTCACGGCCGGCCACACCGACTTGGGGCACACGACCATCAGGTTGGCGGCGTAGTGGGTGCGGCAGCGCTCCCACGCCGCGCCGGGCAGGTTCGCCGCGATCGCCTCGACGAACTCGGCGTGGGCCTCGAAGGTCACCAGACGGACCCGCCCAGGCCGCGGGCCACCAGGTCGGCGAAGAAGGTGTTCCACGAGGCCTTGGTCTCGCTGGTCGCCACCTGCATGCCCAGGACCTCGCGGTGGCCGTAGCCGTTGACCCCGGTGGCCAACAGGACCGAAGCCTTGACGACCTGATTGTTCTCCCGGACCTTGATCGTCAGGGCGTCGGCGGTGACGAAGGTGAACGGCCCGGCCTCGTCCAGGCGGCGGTGCCGGAACGCGGCGACCTGCTCGCCCAGGTGTTCGGCCATCCGTGAGACCTGCGACTTGGACAGCGAGTCGATGCCCAGGGTCTTGACCAGCTTGTCCATCCGGCGGGTCGAGACCCCGGCCAGGTAGCAGTCCGCCACGACGGTGATCAGCGCGGACTCGGCCCGCTTGCGGCGCTCGAGAAGCCACTCGGGAAAGTAGCTGCCTGAGCGCAACTTCGGGATGGCGAGGTCGACGGTGCCGACGCGAGTGTCCAGGGGCGGAGGCGGTAGCCGTTGCGGCGGTTGGTGCGGTCGGTGGTGCGGGCGTTCCATTCGGCGCCCCATGCGCTGTCGGCGTCGGCGTAAAGCAATACGTTGATCATGGTCTGCAGCAGCTCACGCATCAGATCCGGTCATGCGTCGGCGAGGGCTTGGGTAAGCAGGCCTGCAGGGTCGACAATATGGGGTGCGGTCATCGCGATGACTCCTCGAGGATTCTTTAGACGGTTGACTCGAAGGATCACGCGGTGGCCGCTCTACATCCATCAACGACACGGATGTCGGAGACGATCTCGGCCACCGAGTTACACCACCCTATGGGGCACTATTATCGACGCCAGCACCTGGTCAAAGTCGGGCTTGGCGTAATCCTCCGAGACGCGCTTGCGCCCGTCGAAGAACGTCCCTGCAATCTCGGCCGGGTTCATCGACGCCGCTTGGCCGG
>NZ_JAALEA010000277.1 GCF_014145145.1 Dietzia cercidiphylli | reverse complement strand
CGCCCCAGCCCTGGTTCGGCTGCACGTGCCCGTACTGGCCGGGCTGCCCGGAACCGGGAGGGGGCGGACCGACGTCCGCCGGGCCCGGTCGCCGACCGTCGTCGCGGGGACCATACGGGCTCTCCGGCCGCTGACCGTATCCACCCGGACCCGCGCCCGGACCCGAGGCCCACTCGTCGCCGGGCCGGGGACCACCCGTGCCCCGATCGTTCTCGTTCTCCATATCCGACATGGTTCCTCACCGCGCTGTGTGCCCGCTGAGACGACCGCGGCCCCCGTCGATCAGTTCGGGGGGAGCTCACACCCGGGGATGGTCATCCGCACCTCGGTGCCCCCACCGTCCGCGTCATGGATCTCCACGGTGCCTCCGTGCCGGGTGACCACCTGGCGGACGATCGCCAACCCGAGCCCCGAACCGGGCATCGCCCGTGCCTCCCGCGAGCGGTGGAATCGCTCGAAGACCAGCTGCCTGTCCTCCTCAGGGATACCCGGCCCCTGGTCGGCGACGGTCAACTCCACGACCGACTCCGACACCGGGTTCATCCGGACCGTCACCGTTCCCCCGGTCGGGCTCCACTTGGCCGCGTTGTCGCAGATGTTCAGCACCGCACGCTCGATCCCCGCGTTGTCACCGAACGAGTACCAGGGCGCCAGATCCACGTCGAACCGCACGTCGTGACGCCGCCGACGGACCCGCTCGAGGGCCCGCTCGACCGCCTCCGACACCGCGACCGGCTCCAGCTCGACCTCCCCGGAATCCTCACGGGCGAGCTCGACCAGGTCCCCGACCAGCTGGGTGAGCTCGGAGATCTGACCGATCACGTCGACCTCGAGCGCCCCCCTGTCCGCGGCCGGGATGGTCGGCGCCCCCGGCCTGCTCGCGGCGATCAGTAGTTCCACGTTGGTCCGGAGACTGGTCAGCGGTGTCTTGAGCTCGTGCCCGGCATCGGCCACGAGCCGCGATTGTCGATCCCTGCTCTCCCCCAGCGCTACGAGCATCTGGTTGAAGCTGGCGGTGAGCCGGGCGATCTCGTCATCACCCGCCACCGGGATGGGCCGCAGGTCGTCGGTCCTGGCGATCCGCTCCACCGCCCTGGTCAACCGGGCGACCGGCGCCAGACCCGTGCGCCCCACCGCCGTACCGGCCACCGCCGCCAGCGCGATGCCGGCCGCACCCACCAGCGTCAGGACGATCGCCAGACGATTGAGGGCCGCCCTGGTGGGGCTCAGGTCCTGCGCCAGGATGAGTGTCGAACCGTCGCGCACCCCCACCGCATAGATCTGCTTGCCCCCGGCCGTCCGCAGGCTCGACTCGGTCTCGCCGCGGACCACGGCGATCTCGGGGCCGCCGATCTGGAAGGGTTCGCCGGTGGCCGTCCGCACACCGGAGGGCGCGACGATCTGCGCGTCCAGATTGGGGTTGAAGGCCCGCAGCGCGATGAGGGTGCTCCGGGACTGGAGGGCGAACTCCGACGCGAGCTGGCTGTTGACCAGTTGGTCGGCCTGTTGCTGGAGCCGGTTGTTGACCTCGCTGTACATCGACCCGGACACGACGAAGTACGCCGCGACGGCCATCAGGGCCACCGCGACGCCCACCGAACTCGCCGCCAACAGGGTGACCCGCTGGTGCAGGGAGATCGGTGTGGAGCCCCACCCCACCGTGCGGGCTCGCACTACGGCGTCTCGCGCAACACGTATCCCACGCCACGCACGGTGTGGATCAGACGACTCTCGCCGTCGCCCTCGGTCTTACGCCGGAGGTACCCGATGTACACCTCGAGCGCGTTCCCCGACGTGGGGAAGTCGTAACCCCACACCTCCTCGAGGATGTGGCTCCGGGTGAGGACACGACGGGGATGGTGCAGGAGCAACTCGAGCAGGGAGAACTCCGTCCGGGTCAGCTGGATCCGGCGCTCCCCCCGGTTGACCTCGCGGGTCGCCAGGTCCATCCGCAGGTCCTCGAACTCCAACACCTCGTCCACGTCCTCGGCCTCCGGACCCCGACGACGCAGCAACGCCCGCAGCCGGGCCAACAGCTCCTCCAGCGCGAAGGGCTTGGGCAGGTAGTCGTCGGCACCCGCGTCCAGGCCCGCCACCCGCTCGGACACCGCGTCCCGGGCGGTGAGCATGAGCACGGGCAGGTCGTCCCCCCGACTCCGCAGTATCCGGCACACCTCGAGGCCGTCGCGGCGGGGCATCATGACGTCGAGGATCACCGCGTCCGGACGGTTCGCGTCGAGCCGTTCGACCGCCTCGACCCCGTCCCCCGCGAGCTCCACCGAATAACCGTTGA
The DNA here is from genome assembly GCF_014145145.1 of Dietzia cercidiphylli. Taxonomy (GTDB): domain Bacteria; phylum Actinomycetota; class Actinomycetes; order Mycobacteriales; family Mycobacteriaceae; genus Dietzia; species Dietzia natronolimnaea. The sequence goes on along the minus strand of NZ_JAALEA010000277.1, from coordinate 9,554 downwards.
ACGTGAGGGAACGGCGCAGGGATTCACGCACGGCCTGGTCGTCGTCCACAACGAGGATCTTCATACCGGGAAGTCTCCCGCACCCGCCTGAACCACGGCTGAGGAATACCGCGACCGATGCGCGGTCCGCGCCGGGTCCTGATGACGCCGACGAGCCCGGTGGGTCCGAGGGGACCCACCGGGCTCGTGACCGGGCGTGTGCGTGCGACGCGCGGGCGCCGCTGAGCTCAGTTCGTCTCGGCGATCAGTCGACCGACACTCAGCGGTCGAGGTCGACGAGGCCGAGCTTGGCGGCCTTGACCAGGCGACGCGGCAGCACCACGGCGCGGCCGTCGATCTTGGTCTCCTGGAGGGCCGGGTTCTCGGCCTTCCACTGCGAGCGGCGGGAATGGGTGTTGGCGCGCGAGAGGCGACGCTTCGGAACTGCCATGACTGTTACGTCCTCTGAGGTCTCGGGTGTGGGTGTGGGTCGGCGGCGGAGCACCGACCCGCGGCTCACTTGGTGCGGCGGGTGCGGTTGCCGTAACGGCGCTGGAACTTCTCGACACGGCCGGCCGTGTCCATGACGCGCTGCGCGCCGGTCCAGAACGGGTGCGACTCACTGGTCACGTCGACCACGATGAGCGGGTAGGAGTTGCCGTCCTCCCACTCGACGGTCCGCTCGCTCTTCGCGGTGGAGCGGGTGAGGAACTTGGTGCCGGTGCCCGAGTCCTGGAAGACCACCGGGTGGTAGTCGGGGTGGATGTCGTTCTTCATACTGGATCCCTCTAGCTCGGTAGAAGTCTTGGGTCTGGCGCCCGCCCCGTCAGGGGCACGCAACTGCCAGTGGCCGAACCGGGGATCCCGGTATCAGCACACGCATCGGTAGATCGTACCCGTACGATGACCGCGTACCCAATTCGCACGCTCCGCCGGCCGTCCCCACCGGCGTTGACGTGCTGATTACCGTTTCCCGCGGTCGGGCCGTAAACTAGACCATCGCTGTTGTCTGCACGTTTGCTATCGCCTCTCACGGTGCCCGCGACGTGGTGATCCGCTGCTGTTCGGCCCAGGCCGACCGGGAGCCCCGACCATCACGCGCCACCGTACGAGGAGGCGGAAGGAGAACCACGCCATGTCGGCGCATTGCCAGGTAACGGGACGGAAGCCGGGTTTCGGCAAGTCCGTCTCGCACTCACACCGCAGGACCAACCGTCGCTGGAACCCGAACATCCAGCGCCGTAGCTACTTCGTGCCCTCCGAGGGTCGTCGCGTCACGCTGACGGTCTCCACCAAGGGCATCAAGACCATCGACCGCGATGGCATCGAGGCCGTCGTGGCCCGTATCCGCGCCCGTGGGGAGAAGATCTGAGATGGCACGTAACGACGTTCGACCCATCATCAAGCTCAAGTCCACGGCCGGGACCGGGTTCACGTACGTGACCCGCAAGAACCGCCGTAACAACCCGGACCGCATCGTCCTCAAGAAGTTCGACCCGGTCGTCCGCAAGCACGTCGAATTCCGAGAGGAGCGCTGACCCGTGGCCAAGAAGTCAAAGATCGCGCGCAACGAGCAGCGCAAGGCCAAGGTGGCCCGGTTCGCCGAGCGCCGCGCCGAGCTCAAGGCAATCATCAAGAACCCCGAGAGCACGGACGAGGCGCGCATGGACGCCCAGACCGCGCTCAACAAGATGCCGCGTGACGCCTCGCCCGTGCGGGTGCGTAACCGCGACGTCGCCGATGGCCGCCCCCGCGGCTACCTCCGCAAGTTCGGCCTCTCCCGCGTCCGCATGCGCGAGATGGCCCACCGTGGCGAGCTGCCCGGTGTCACGAAGTCGAGTTGGTGAGTAGGTAATCATGGCAAAAGCGCGTAGCACCCCGTCCAAGAAGATCCGTGCCCAGGAGGGTCGTCGGCCCAAGAAGAACCCGTTGAAGGTCGCGGGTATCGAGACGGTCGACTACAAGGACGTCAACACCCTCCGCACGTTCATCTCCGATCGTGGCAAGATCCGTTCGCGCCGCGTCACCGGCCTCACGCCGCAGCAGCAGCGTCAGGTCGCCGTCGCGGTCAAGAACGCCCGTGAGATGGCACTGCTGCCGTTCACCAGCCGCTGAGCCCTTGCTCGGCGCGGTCGAACCGCACCGCACGTCCCGTTCGCGGTAAATAGCCGCCGACACAGGCAACAGCAACCCGATCGGGGTCGCGCCTCCTGCCCGCAGGAGTGCTCGGCCCCGATCGGCGTTACCGCTCCCCTCCCCCGAACCCCAGGAGTCCGCAGTGGCCGGCGTCCTCAACGGCTTCGCCGTGATCGTCGCGGTCGTCGCACTCGGGTGGCTGCTCGCCCGTTCCCGGGTCCTCGGCACCGACGCCCGACTGGTGCTCAACCGGCTCGTGTTCTTCGTCGCCACCCCGGCCCTGCTGTTCGACGCCCTCGCCCGGACCACGCTCGACCAGGTCTTCACCGGCGTCTTCGTGGTCTCCGCGGGCTCGGCCATCCTCATCGCCGTCGCATACGTGCTCATCGCGAGGCTGTGGCTCAGACGCCCGGCCGCCGACCTCGTCGTCGGGGCCCTGTCCGCCGGATACGTCAACTCCGCCAACCTCGGCATCCCCATCGCCCTCTACGTCCTGGGCGACCTCGGCTTCGTGATGCCCCTCCTGCTCTTCCAGGTGGTCGTGCTCCAGCCGATAGCGATCGCGGTGCTCGAGCGTGCCGCGCGCTCCGCGGGTACAGAGGGCACCGAGGGTTCAGAGGACACGGCCGGCGATCGAGGCGGCGGAGCGCTCGGCTCGATCGTCCAGGCCGTCCGTACCCCTATCGTCCTGGCCGCTCTCGCCGGGGTGGTGGTGGCCGCCCTGCCCTGGACGCCGCCCGACAAGATCCTCGAGCCCGTCCACCTGGTGGGTCAGATCTCGGTCCCCGGTGCGCTCCTGGTGTTCGGTATGTCCCTCTACGGCGTCAAGGTGCTCGAGGCCGGAGCCTCACCGCGACGGGAGATCGCGCTGGCGAGCGTGCTCAAACTGGTGGCGCACCCATTGCTCGCCTATGCCATCGGCAGAGGTCTCATGGGGATGCAGGGCCACGAGTTGCTCACCGTGGTGGTGGCCGCAGCCCTGCCCACCGCGCAGAACGTGCTCGTGGTGGCCACCCGCTACGGACACGGGATGCTCCTCGCCCGCGACTCGGCGGTCCTCACCACCCTCGGCGCGCTCCCCGTGCTACTACTGGTGTCCGCACTGCTGGCCTGATCACCGCGCCCTCTGTGGTGGAGTAGGTCGTATGGCGCCGGGGAGCAGGACCACGTTGCGCGACGTCGCGCGGGCGGCCGGCGTCTCCGTCCCCCAGGCCAGCCTGGCGCTCAACGGCCAGGGTCGTGTCGCGGCGAGCACGGTGCGACGTGTCCGTGATGCCGCCGAGAGGCTCGGGTACCGCCCCAACCCCGCCGCCCGCGCCCTGCGGCTGGGGCGTGTGGATGCCGTGGGGCTCATCACGCGGAACCTGTCCAACTCCTATTTCCTCGACGTGCTCCGTGGGATGGAGGCCGTCACCTCGTCGCGGGGTTCACACGTGGTCGTCATGGACTCCGGTTACGATCCCTCGACCGAGCTGGCGGCGGTACACCGGATGGCCGACGGGCAGGTGAGCGCCCTGGCCATCGCCCCGGTCGGCGGGACGGAGGCGGTCGACTGGTGGCGGGTCAACCGGCCCGAGCTGCCGATCGTCCAGATCAACACCGCGCCCTCCCCCGGGGTCACCACGGTGGGCCCGGACAACCCCGTGGCGGTGACCCTGGCGGTCGACCACCTCGCGGGCCTCGGCCACCGACGGATCGGCTTCGTCACCGCACCGCCGGCGGACGCCGCCGACACGGACCGCACCCAGGCCTACCTCGCCCGTGCGGGGGAACTGGGACTGCGACCCGAGATCCTGCCGTGCCGACTGCGTTTCGACGACGTGCGGGACCTGGTGGCCGACCAGCTCGCGGACCCGGGAGGCGTGCGCACCTTCCTGATGAACTCCGACTACACCGCCTCCGCGGTGTACCGGGCCGCGAGGGACGCGGGTGTCGAGGTGGGTCGGGAGGTCAGTGTGGTGGGCCACGACGACCTGCCCACGTCGGGCCTGCTCGCGCCGGCCATGACGACGGTCGCCTTCGACCGCCGGCTCGTCGGGGAGATCGCGGCGACCGAGCTCCTCGAGCCCGGCCGGGAAACCCGCACCGCGGTGGTCCCCGTCCACCTCGTGGTGCGCGACTCCGTGGCAGACCTCCGCCCCTGACATCTCGACCCGGGCGGGTCCTTACCCCGGGAACGTCCGGGACCTGGGTGAACGGTCGGCGAACAGTGTCGGAAGTGCCCCCCAGACCCATTGCCAAACCGATTTGGCACGCGTTTGCTGATACCCGGCCCGGCGCCCGCCGCGGCCATCGGCACCGACGGGTTCGGGCCGACGACGGCCCAGGATCAGACGACCAAGGACCAGACGATGACTCTCTCACGCACCCTCCGCACACTCGCTGCGACCGCTGCAGCCGGACTCGCACTGACCGGCTGTGGAAACGCCGACACCGCGGGCGAGGAAGCCCCGTCGACCGCGGCTGGAGGCTCAGGCACGGTCATCACCTACAACAGCCCCACGGAATGGGGGAACTTCGGGGAGGTGCTGGCGGCCTTCTCGGAGGAGACAGGGATCTCCGCCCCTAACGACCCCAAGAACTCGGGACAGACGCTCGCAGCTCTCCAGGCCGAGGCCGCCTCACCCGTCGCCGACTCCGCATACGTCGGCATCGCTTTCGCGGATCAGTTGGTGCAGGCGGATCTACTCAGCGCCTACACCCCGGAGGGCGTGGAGTCGATCGACGAGGACCTCCGCGATCCCGAAGGCCGGTGGCACACCCTGCACACCGGCGCGGTGGCGTTCATCGTCAACAAGGATCATCTCGGGGACGCCGAGGTGCCGCGGACATGGGAGGACCTGACCAAGCCCGAGTACCGCGGCAAGGTGGGATACCTCGACCCGACCCAGGCCGCGGTCGGCTACTCGGTCGCCACCGCCGCCAACGAGGCGATGGGAGGAGATCTGGACGACTGGGGCCCCGGTCTCGAATACCTCGGCCGACTCAAGGACAACGGCGCCGTGACGCCGGCCCAGACCGCGACCGCGTTGGTGGGCCAGGGCGAGATCCCGATCCTCATCGACACGGACTTCAACGGCTACAAGCTGCAGGAGGAGGGGATCGACGTCGAGGTCGTCATCCCCGAGGAGGGCAGCCTCCTCATCCCCTACGTCGTCGGGATCGTCAACGGCGCGCCCAATCGGGACAACGCGGAGGAGCTCCTCGACTTCTATTTCTCCGAGCAGGGTCAGCAGCTCTTCGCCCGTGGGTTCATGCGTCCGGTGATCGGGTCGATCCCGGAGGACATGGCCGCGAAGATGCTCCCTGACACCGACTACCAGCGGGCCCGCACGGTCGACTACGTCAAGCAGGGTGCCGTCCAGGAGGACTTCATCGCCGCCTTCACCACCGAGGTCGGTCGTTGACCGTCCGCACCCGGGTGACCCCCACCGCGGCGGGTGGTCCCCGTTGGGGATGGCTCGCCGCGGTGCCGGGGGTCGTCTTCCTGCTGGCGTTCGCCCTCTACCCGCTCCTGGCCCTGGTCCGCAACGCCCTCGGGCTAGGACGTACCGGGTTGCGCGAAGAGGCGGGCCTCACCGCCGACTATCTCGTCGCCGCCCTCACCTCGGAGGCGATCCAACGCGCGGTCGTCAACTCGCTCGTGGTCTGCGTCTCGGCGGTGGCGATCGCCATCGCCCTGTCGGTCCCACTTGTCCTCCACCTGGCGGCCCGCTCACACGCGGGACGCAACACCTCACCACTGGATTCAGCCTTCACGCTCCCCGTCGCGCTCCCCGGGACCATCATCGGGTTCTTCGCCGTGGTCCTGCTGGGCAACACGGGGCTGCTCGGCCTGTGGTTCCCGCAACTGGCGGGCACCGCATACATCATCCCCGGCCTCGTGGTGGCGTACACCTACTTCTCCCTGCCGAGGATCATCGGACCCCTCCGTGGAGCCGCGGAGAACCTGGATCCGGCGATCCCCGAGACCGCCAGATCACTGGGTGGCGGACGCGCCCGGGTCTTCGTCACCGTCACCCTTCCCCTGCTGCTGCCGGCGATCATCGAGGCGTCGGGGACGGCACTGGCGGTCGCCCTCGGCGGATACGGCACGATCGCGGTCCTCGCCCGCGGAGACAGACTGCTCCCGCTCGAGGTGGTGGACGGTCTCAGCTCCGCCGGGTTCAACATCGCGGCTGCGTCCGCCAACGCCCTGATCCTGGCGGTCCTGGCGGCCGCGTTCCTGCTCGCCGGCCGTGCGTTCGCCCGGACCACCGAGAGGATGGTCGCCCGATGACAGCGTCCCGCGTATGGCTGTGGCTCATGCTCGGCGTCGTCCTGGTACCCATGATCGCGACGCTGGTCGTGGCGACCAGCGTGAGCTTCATCGCGGGACCGTTCACCGGCGGGTTCACGCTGGACTGGATGGCCCTCGGGCTCCAGCTGCTGTCCCCCACGCTCCTGCACAGTGCGGTGGTCGGGGTGGCCGTCGCCGCGATCAACCTGGTCGTCGGCGGACCGCTCGCGTGGTGGTCCGCCCGCTCGAACTCCGTCACCGCCCGCGCGGTCGGCTACCTCGCCACGGTCCCGCTCGCCGTCCCGGGCATCGCCATCTCGGTCGCGTTGATCGGTACCTACGCCCAGCTGCGTCCGAGCGGGTTACTGCTGCTCATCGGCCACGTCGTGTTCACGCTGCCCTTCACCCTGGCCGCACTAGTCCCGGTGCTGGCCTCGGACCGGTTGGACGAGTGCGAGCAGGTCGCGTTGAGCCTCGGCGCCTCCCGCGCGCGGCAGGTCCTCACCATCACGATCCCGTGGTGCCTTGTCGCGATAGTCCAGGCCGCAGCGATGTCCTACGCCCTGAGCTACGGCGAGTTCAACATCAGCTTCTTCGTCAACGCCCCGGCCAATCCGACGGCGCCGTTCGCCCTGTTCGACGCCTACCAGACGAGACGGCTCGAATTGGCGTCGGCGATGTCCATCTGGTTCATCGTCTCCCTCCTCCCGGTGTTCGCGGTTCTCGTCGCGCTGCGCGCCCGCATGCACGAAAGGTCCCTGTCATGAACACCACCGTCATGAGCACCACACCGGGCCTGGCCCTCGAGGACGTCTCCGTGCGGTACGGCGACACCCTCGCCGTCGACGGAGTCACCATCGACGTCCGCGAGGGTGAGATCCTCGCCCTGGTCGGCCCCAGCGGATGCGGCAAGACCTCCGTCCTCCGGTCGATCGCCGGCATGGTCCGTCCCTCCACCGGACGGGTCCGGATCGGGGGCGCCGACGTCACCGCTCAGCCGCCCGCTCGCCGGAACATCGGCCTCGTGCCCCAGTCGTACGCGATGTTCCCGCACATGTCGGTACGGGGGAACGTCGAGTACGGGTTGCGGGCCCGCGGGGTGAACCGGGCCGAGCGGACCCGTCGCACCGACCGACTCCTCGAGCTGGTCCACTTGTCGGAGTACGCGGGTCGGCGGCCCGGAGCACTCTCCGGTGGCCAGCGCCAACGCGTGGCCCTGGCCCGGGCACTGGCGATCGACCCCGCGGTCCTCCTGTTGGACGAACCCCTTTCCGCGCTCGACCCACAACTGCGGGCCGGTCTGCGCCGGAGCCTGTCCGCGAACCTCGCCGAGGTCGGGTGCACCACCGTGATCGTCACCCACGACCAGCAGGAGGCGCTGGCGCTCGCCCACTCGATCGCTATCGTCCGGGACGGGCGCCTGGTCCAACACGGGACGCCGGATGAACTCTGGAACCACCCGGCGGACGAGTTCGTGGCCGATTTCCTGGGGTCGGGCCGGATCCTCGAGGCCGTGCGCACCCCGGACGCGGTCGAGGTGCTGGGGGGCCGATGGCGCATCCCGGACACCGGCGTCGACGTCACCCGCGTGGAGCGCGACGCCCCGGGCCCTGGACGCCGGGTACTCGTCCGCCGCGACTCACTGCGGATCGCGGACGCGGGCACGCCGGGATCCACCACCGCCCGCGTGCTCCACGCCGAGTTCGCCGGCACCGTCACCCGGCTGCGCATCGATGTGCACGGCACGGAGCTCGACATGGACCACGTCGGACCTGCCGACCTCGGCCCTGTCGTGACCGTGGCCGCCAGAAGTGAAGGGATCGTCCTGCTGTGACCACCGTCGAGGTCCTCGGCTGCAACGCCACCGCCCCCGGCCGGACCGGAGCCGCATCGAGCTATCTGGTCCGGGACGACGCCACCACCGTGCTGGTGGACGCCGGCCCCGGATCCCTGCTCAGCTTCGCTCGCACCCACGAGCTGTCCGAACTGAGCGGCATAGTGGTGACCCACCTTCACGCGGACCACAGCCTCGACCTCATGGCCTGGGCGTACCGCTGGACGTTCCCCGACGTGCTCCCGCGGATCCCGCTCTACGTGCCCTCGGAGGATCTCGGTCGTCTCGAGCGGTTCGACGAGCTCTTCGGGATACCCACCCTGCCGACCATGGTCTCGCCCATCCGGTCCGCCTTCGACGTCCGTGGGCTCGACCTCGATGCCCGGACGCCCGTGGGGATCGGCAGCTGGACGGTCACCCCTCATCGCGCCCTGCACTCGGTGCCGTCCGCCGCGCTGCGGTTCTCGGGCCCGGGCGGGGTGGTCTGCTTCTCCTCGGACACCGGCCCGTGCCGCGGGGTCGTCGACGCCGCCGCCGGGGCGGACGTGTTCGTGTGCGAGTCCACCGTCCTGACCGCCGACGACGACGTGATCCACGGGCACGGGCACCTCACCCCGGATCTCGCCGCCGGGATCGCCTCCGAGGCGCGGGTGCGCCATCTCGTCCTCACCCACTTCGCGCGGCCGGAGGAGGCGCAGGAGATGGGACGGATCGCGTCACGTCACTTCGACGGTCCGGTGACGGTGGCGCGAGAAGGTGCGACCGTATCGGTGGAAGCGCGGTAGCACGACGACGCGGCAGCCGGTCAGCGGGTCAGCAGGTCAGCGGGTCAGCGGGTAAGTGGGTAAGTGGGTAAGTGGGTCGGCGGGGGCAAGCCCTCAGGCCGCGCCCGCCGCGACGATGCCGGCGAACACGACCGCGTTGTTGACGCCATGGAGCACGATCCCGGGCACGATCGACCGGTACCACTGCGCCATCACGCACAGCGAGATCCCCACCACCACCAGGTAGGGCAGCGCGGGTGGGATCAGGTGCACGGCGGCGAAGACCGCCCCCGCGAGCGCGATCCCCGGAACCGCCCGGAACCTCGCTCTCAGCGCGGGTAGGACGATCCCCCGGAAGACCACCTCCTCGGCCACGGGCACGAGCACCGCGACGGCGAGCAGCCCGAGGACCACGAACGCCGGCCCGCCGGTGGCGAGGTCCTCGAGCCCGTCGTCGGAGCCCTCCGGCCCCGCCCCCAGCGGGACGAGCACGACCATGGACGCCGCGACCCCCGCGAGCATCACCGCCGGGATCTGCCACACCAGGTGCAGCGGCGTGCGC
>NZ_JAALEA010000276.1 GCF_014145145.1 Dietzia cercidiphylli | reverse complement strand
GTGGCCACCGGCTCCGCGCGGTAGGACGCGGCGCGGCCGGAGTCCACCGAGGCCACGCACGTGCGCACGGCGTCGACGAAGCGCGCCGCGGAGTCCACGCCCAGCACCGTGTCGTACTGGCCGGCGAACGAGTGGTCCTCACCGTCCTCCCCGGCCGCCGAGGACCTCACGGCCACCGGCGTCGCGCCGGCGTCGGCCATGCGGTCGAACCACCGGGAGAGGTCGACGACGACGAGGTCATCCGACGCGTCCGCGATCACGAACCCCCGGGGAACGTCCAGGCCGAGGCGCCGGAGTTCGGCCAGTCCCGCGGCCTTCCCGCCGTAGCGATCGTCGGCGACCTCATCGAACTCGACCACCGTCGGGGTCATCGGTCGCCTCCCAGCGACTCGACGATCTCGGCCAGCGCATCGGTGGCGATGGGTCCCGTCTGGTAGAGGCAGAGGCGGTCCGACACCCCGTCGACCCGGTCGCGTATGTGCGCGGCCACCTCGGCAGGGGAGCCACACGCGGCGATGGTGTGCAGGATGTCGTCGCTGATCAACGACGTCATCTCCTGCCAGCGGCCCTGCTTGGACATGGTGTTCAGCTCCAGCTGGAGGTCGCCCCACCCGTGGGCGTCGAGCACGGGCTTGTACGCCGGCGTGGAGCCGTAGAACGCCAGCAGGCGGCGCGTGGACACGTGGTCGTCGTCGGCCCCGGTGGCCACGGACACGATCACCTCGGGCACCACCTCGAAGTCCTCCTCGCCGCGACCGGCGGCGGCCAGTCCGGCACGCACGGCCGGCATCGTGGCCTCGTGGAGGAACTTCTTCGACCCGAACGGCATCACCAGCAGGCCGTCGGCCACCTCCGCGGTGGCCCGGGTCAGCCGCGGCCCGAGCGCGCCCAGGTAGATGGGCGGCGGACCGTACGGGTTGGGCCCGGGGACGAAGGTGGGGGTCATGAGGGTGTGTCGGTAGTACTCTCCGCGGAAGTCCAGGCGCTCGCCGGTGGCCCAGGTGGCGAAGATGGCCCGCAGCGCCCCCACCAGCTCCCTCATCCGCTCGACGGGACGGTCGAACTCGGCCCCGTAACGTTTCTCGATCTGCGCCCGCACCTGCGTGCCCAGGCCCAGGACGAACCGGCCCTCGCTGAGCAGCTGCAGATCGTTGGCCTGGTGCGCCAGCTGGATGGGGTTGCGGGGGAACCCGATCGCGACGTTGGACATCACGTCCAGCCCGGGGACCTGAGAGGCCAGCACCAGGGGGGTGAACACGTCGTGCGGTCCCTCGAAGGTGAACACCCCGGCCGCACCGGCCTCCTTGAGCGCCTCCGCGCGGTGGACCACGTCGGTGGGCCCGAACAGGGCCGTCATGACCTTCACTCCTGCGCTCCGTTCTGGGAGCCCGAACCCGAAACCGAGCCGGAGTCAGAGCCCGAACCCGCACCGTCGGTCCAGTCCGTGAAGCCTGACGGGTGGTGGGGCCCGATCACGCCGTGCTCGAACAGGCCCGCACCCTCGCGGGTCGTCCCGTCGGCCTCCGTGCAGACGGCGTGGCCGACATGGTCGATGAGGCTGAACGCGGCCCCGGCCATCACGTCGGGGTCGGTGAGGTCAAAGCTCACCCGCTCGGTGAACCCCTCGCCCTTCCAGCTGCCGTGCGCCCAGGAGGAGTCGCCTCCGTACCCGGAGCCGAACGCGATCGGCGCGTACAGCCTGGACTCCACGTCCAGCCGGAACCGATCGCCGGCGCGGTTCATGAACTCCACGTGGACGCCTGTCGGGATCCGCGTGCCGACGCGATAGTCCACGTCCACGCGCACGCCGTCGAGCTGCTCCACGCGGCCGTCCCGCCAGCGGCGCGTGCAGTCGTAGAGGCTGCGGTGGCCGTCGGGGTCCTCCTGCAGGATGAGGAACAACTGGTAGTCGTCGAACGCCAGGGGCAGGTAGAGCCACCACATCCCCCGGAACGCGGTGTCCGGGCGGCCGGGTGCGTCCGCCTCGCCGACGGGACGGATGCCCCACGAGCGGTCCCGGGCGGCGACCGAGGAGGAGTGGGTGACCTCCAACCGCTCGTCGTCGACCTCGATCCACCCCTCCCACGAGCCGAGCTGCGCGAACCGGCTGGCCTGCAGCGTCACCCGCCGGTCGGTGAGCATCGAGTGCGGCTCCTCCATGGCGGCGGGGAACAGTCCCCGCCAGGTCAGGTCCGCGGCGATGCCCTCCGTCGGAGCCAGCGTCAGGCGCAGCTCCTGCAGCGGCTCGATCACCTCGAGGGCGTAGCCCCCGACGTTCGGGTGCAGGCGGTCGTCGTCGATCGCGTCGCTGAGGTGCACCGCGGTCTGCGTGTCACCACGGCGGACCACGAAGTAGGCGTCCTTGACCCCGAGCCTGGGGTAGTACCCGATCCCGGTCAGGGCCATGAATCGGCCCTCGCGGTCGAGCACGTTGAAGTACGACCGGTCGTAGAAGTTCCGGTCGGACGTGGCCGGCCAGGTGACCGGCGCGTGGGTCTGGTGGATCGGGTACTCGTCGAGCGGGCTGAGCTTCACGGGTCTCTCCCTGATAATACGATGCGCACTGTATTGGAACTAGGGTGAACCCATGACAACAGACGCGCGCACGGTTGGCGGGGAATCGGCAAAGTCCGTCGAGGGACGGTCTGGCGCGGGACGGTCTGGCGCGGGGCGGCCGCGAGACGGGCGGATCGATGCCGCGGTGATCGCCGCGACCAGGGAGCTCATCCTCGAGACGGGCTATCCGGCGCTGTCCCTCTCGGCGATCGCCGCGCGCGCGGGGACGACCACCGCGGCCATCTACCGGCGGTGGTCGGGCAAGGCACAGCTCGTCCACGAGGCCGTGCTGTCCGCGGAGACCGTCGTGTTGCCGGCGGACTCCGGGGACGTCCGCAGCGACATCAGGGCGCTGGTGGAGACCATCCGGTCGATGTTCGACCGGCCCGAGGTGCGCGTGGCGCTGCCGGGACTGATCGCCGACACCGTCGCCGACCCCGTGGTCCACGACCAGATGATCGCCCGCCTGGCCGGCAACCTCACCGCGTTCGAGAGCCGTTTCGGCCGGTCCCGGCGCGGCGACGACCAGCTGCCCATGCTCGCCGAGGTGGTCGCGGGCACCGTGATCTTTCGCATCCTCGTCCGCCGGGACGCCGCCCTCGACGAGGCGTGGGTGGACGAGATGACCGAGCTCATCACCGGGCGGTGGCCCGGCCCATCCGAGTAGCGGCTGCCGCGCGCGCAGCCGTCACTGCTGGCGGGGGACCGCGGTGTAGACGGCGACCTCGTCGGGGACTCCCTTGGCCTTGGTGAGCCGGAAGCTCCTCTTGCGACGCGTGGACACCCTGGACTCATCCAGTCCGGGGAGAGTGGTCTCGCTGACCAGGATCTCGCCCGTCCCCGCCTTCTCCGCCAGCCTGGCGGCGATGTTGACGTCCACGCCCAGGTAGTCGCCGCCGATCAGGCGGGGGTTCCCGGTGTGGATACCGGCCCGGATCCGGGGCCGCATGCCGGCGACTTCCACTTGGTCGAGCCCGTCGGAGCAGGCCACGACGGCATCGAATGCGAGCTGGGGCGACGGGAAGACCGCCATGAGGCCGTCGCCGAGGCGCTTGACCACGTGCCCGCGGTGGTTCCGCACCTCCGGCTCGGTGGCCGAGGCGACCTCCCTCAGCAGCCGTAGAGCGTCCTCGTCGCCGACGCGCATGGCCCAGTTGGAGAACCCGACGAGGTCGGTGAACACGATGGTCACCTCGCTCCCACTGCCGCCTCGGCCGGACCGTTGCGTCAGTGCGTGCCACACCTGTAACCCGCCCAGGGACAACTCGCGCGAGGCGGTGGGCTGCTCGTCGAACAGGCGACCGGCCACGCGGGCGATCGTCCCCGCGCTGTCCCGGCCCGCGGCCGAGAGCGGATCTCCGAACCCGGAATCGCCGGGTAGCGCGCGCCGGGCGCGGCGCAACGCCTCGACCGCGGAGGGGTGTCTGTTGATATCGCGGGCGCCCGCTGCGATTCGGGCGGCGGACGCGCGCGCCCGCTCCCACCGAGGGTTCGACATGCTCAGAGGGTAGCCGCACGTGCTCCCGTGGTGCCGTGTGTGGTGGCGTGCCCGGACTCCAGGCGGACCACGCGATCGGCGGTGGCGACGAACCGCTCGTCGTGGGACGCGCACCCGACGGCCACGCCCCGCCGATGGGCCTGGTCGGCCAGTAGTTCGTGGATGTGCTGCCGACTGGTGGAATCCAGGCCCGCATCCGGCTCGTCCATCAACACGATGTCGGCGCGGCTCGCGAGCGCCTGCGCGAGAAGGGCGCGCTGTCGCTGGCCGCCGGACAGTTCCGTCAGGGACCGGGACTCGAGACCGTCCAGGCCGACCGCCGCGATCATCTCGGCCACGACGCCGCGGGCCTCCCGCCTGCCGATCCGTCGTCCCCACGTCCCCATGGAGACGGTGTCGCGGACCGTGAGGGGAAGGGTCTCCGGCGCGGCGGGCCGCTGGACCACGAGTGAGATGGAGCCGAGGCGGCGCACCTCGCCCCTCAGGGGCACGCGGACGCCGGCGAGCAGTTCCACGAGTGTGGATTTCCCCGACCCGTTGGGGCCGGCGAACGCGGTGAGGGTCCCGTACGACAGCTCCACGGAGACGTCGTGGAGTACCTCGCGACCCGCATAGCCGAAGCACAACCCGTGGGCGCTGATGGCCGGTCCCGGTGGGGGCATGCTCGCGGCCTCCTTGTTGATAATGAATGTCGTTATGGATACTGTACGTCCTCGTGTCCCTGCTCCTCGATCCGTTCAGCACCGCGTTCGTCGCGCGGGCTCTGGTCGGCGGCGTCCTGGTGGCGGTGATCTGCGGAGTGGTCGGCACCTGGGTCGTCATCCGGGGCATGGCGTTCTTCGGCGAGGCGATCGGGCACGGGATGCTCCCGGGAGTCGCACTGGCCACCGTTCTCGGCTTCCCGGCCCTGGTGGGCGGGGCCGTCAGTGCGGTGGCGATGAGCGCGGCGATCGGGGCGCTGCAGAAGCGCGGCAAGCTCTCCTACGACACCACGATCGGGCTGCTGTTCGTCACCATGCTCTCGGTCGGGGTGATCATCGTGTCCCACTCCGGAAGCTTCGCCACGGACGCCTCGGCCGTCCTGTTCGGTGACATCCTGGCGATCCGCGGTCCCGAACTCATCACCCTGGCCGCCGCGCTGGCGGTCACGCTGGTCGTGGCCGTTCGCTTCCACAGGGCCTTCGTCGCCGCGGCCTTCGATCCCCGCGTCGCCCAGACCCTGGGGCTGCGGCCGAGGGTCGCACAGGTGGCGCTCGTCGGACTCGTGACCCTCGCGGTGGTCGCCTCGTACCAGGCCGTCGGGACCCTGCTGGTGGTGGCGTTGCTGCTGGCCCCCGTGGTCGCCGCGAACCGGTGGACCAGGCGCATCCCGTCGACCATGGCGCTCGCCGCGGTGTTCGGGAGCGCCGCCGTGGTGATCGGTCTGCTCGCCTCCTGGCACGCCGGGACGGCCGCGGGCTCCTCCATCGCGTTCTCCGCGATCGCACTGGCAGGGGTCTCGGCGTCAGCACACGCGGTCCGCCAGACGATTCGCGCCACCCGGCTCTCGCGCCACCGTCCCCCGGTCGGCCCGGTCGGCCCTGTCAGCCCGGTCAACCCCGTCACCCCGGCCGCAGCGGAAGCGCCCGCCCCGTGAGAAACCCCTCGAGAAAGCAGAGCATGCGCACCCTGAGATCGATCGCCCCCCTCGTCGTCGTCGCCCTGATCCTCACCGGATGCGCGGGTGGCACGGATGACCCGGACGCCGCCCCGCCCGGGTCCGCCGCGACCGTGGAGGAGTCCTCGCCGCAGGAGACCGGCAGCGGGCACGGCGAGATCGAGGGGGCCGAGGAGGTGGCCGAGCCGCAGCTGCACCTGGTGAGCATCGACCGCACCGGTGCGGTCGGGATGCTCAACCTGCTGGACGGCACCACGACCGAACCGGGCAGCATCGACCCGCCGACGGCGGTCACCTCGGACGGCCGGTACCTGTTCGCCGACACCGGTGCCGGAGTGGAGATCGTCGACAGCGGCGTGTGGACGTGGGATCACGTCGACCACTTCCACTACTACCGGACCTCCCCGAGCGTTCTGGGAGCCGTGGCCGGCGAGGGGCCGGCGGTCGTCTCGACCTCCGGAAACGCGACCACCGGCGGCACCGGGGTGTTCTTCCCCGAGTCGGGCGAGGCGGTACTGCTCAGCAACGAGGCGCTGTCCGAGGGTCGGATCGAGGAGGTCTTCCGCCTCGAGACCGAGCCGCACGAAGGCCTGGCCGCTCCCCTTGGCAGTGGCGCGCTCGTCACCACCGTCGACGAGGCGGGGGCAGTCTCCGGGGTCGAGTTCCACGGGGCCGACGGCTCGCCGGTCGACGGTGCGACCGCACCCTGCGCGGACGCCCAGGGAGCCGCGACCACCCGCATCGGCGTGGTCGTGGGGTGTGCAGACGGGGTACTGCTGGCCACCTACGAGGAGGGCGAACCGCAGTTCGAGCGTATCGCCTTCCCCGAGGGGACCCAGGCGCCGCGCGCAACCGACTTCCGGGGCCGCAAGGGCCGGCCGGCCGTTGCCGCGCTCGCCGGGGACCAGGGCTTCTGGCTGCTCGACACCCGGGCACGCGAGTGGCAGTTCGTACCGACGGATGTGCCGTTGGTACAGGTCTCCGCCGCGAGCGACGACGACTCCCACGTGGTGGCGGTGGACCGTCAGGGCCGGGTCCGCGTCTACGACGGCGAGGCCGGGGCCGAGATCGCCGCCACCGATCCACTGCTGGCCGAGGCGGTCGCGACCCCGGAGACGGCAGCCGGAATCGAGCTCACGGTCGACCGGGAGCGGGCGTATGTCAACGACCCCGCCGCGGGGGTCGTCCACGAGATCGACTACCGGGGTGACGCACGGGTTGCCCGGAGCCTGGACACGCCCACCACGCCCGACTTCGTCGCGGAGACCGGACGATGAGGCGGCGTTCGGTGCTGTCCGCCGTGCTCGTCACGGCCGGACTGGCCTTGTCCGGGTGCGCGATGGTGGACGGCGCCACGGACGACCATCCGACGATCGTCGTGACGACCAACATCCTCGGCGACGTGGTGGAGAACGTGGTGGGGGATGCGGCCGACGTCACGACCCTGATGAAGCGCAACGCCGACCCGCACTCGTGCGAGATCTCCGCCCAGGAGGCGAGCCTGATGGATCGCGCCGACCTGGTGGTGTCCAACGGGTTGGGGCTCGAGGAGGGGCTCCAGCAGCACCTCGACCGGGTGGCGGCCACCGGCGTGCCGATGCTCGTCGCGGGGGAGCAGGTCGAGGTCATCGACTACTCGGAAGGGGATGCCGGCGGCACCGCCGACCCGCACTTCTGGACCGACCCGGCCCGCATGGTCGACGTGGTCGACGCGCTGGAGGCCGAGTTGGTGGAGGTCGACGGCATCGACCGGGCTGCCGTCGAGGCGGGCGCCGACCGGTACCGGGATGAGCTCGACGAGCTCGACGACGAGATGACCACCGCGTTCGCCACCATCCCCGCCGACAACCGCGCCCTCGTCACCAACCACCACGTCTTCGGCTACCTCGCCGAGCGTTTCGACTTCCGCGTCCTCGGCGCGGCCATCCCCGGCGGGACCACCCTCGCCTCCCCCAGTGCCTCCGACCTCGACGGGCTCGCCTCGGCGATCACCGAGGCCGGCGTCCCCGCGATCTTCGCCGAGTCCTCCCAGCCGGATCGGCTGGTGCAGGTACTCGCGAGCGAGGCCGGTATCGACACCCGGGTGATCGAGTTGTTCACCGAGTCGCTCACCGAACCGGGACAGGGCGCCCCCAGCTACCTGGAGATGATGCGCGCGAACACCGAGCGCATCGTCGACGGGCTCTCCACCTGACCACCTACTGGAAGAAGGACGATTGATGAGAACACGACACACCCGCGCGGCCGGAGCGGTCGCGATGCTCGCGACGGCAGCGCTGCTCGCCACCGCGTGCGGCACCGGCGGCGGCGACGCCGATGCGGACGACGCCGAGGCACAGAACACCGCAACCACCACCTCGGCAGCCTCGGAGGCGGGCTCCTCGGAGAAGCGCCTGGCCGTGGCGTACGAGAACGGCATCGCGGTCCTCGACGGCGAGACCCTGGAGGTCATCGAGGAGTTCGAGACCGAGGAGTTCACCCGCCTGAACGCGTTCGGCGACGGGCAGACCGTGCTGGTGACCACGTCCGACGGGTTCCAGGTGCTCGACACCTCGGTGCCCGAGCTCACCGACCTGGTGATCGAGGCCGACACCCCGGCGCACGTCGTCCGCCACGCCGGCAAGACCGTGCTGTACGACGACGGGACCAGCGACACCTTCATCTTTGACACCGCGGCACTCGCCGACTCGGGCGGCGAGCTCCCCGAGTTCGAGACCATCCCCGGCGACCAGGCCCACCACGGTGTCTCGATCGTGTTGACCGACGGCACCTTCCTCACCACCATCGGTGACGACGAGGGCCGCACGGGTGCGTTCGCCGTCAATGCCGACGGCGAGGAGATCGCCCGCAACGAGGAGTGCCCCGGCATCCACGGTGAGGGCACCGCTGCCGGCGAGACGGTGATCTTCGGTTGTGAGGACGGCGCCCTGATCTTCCAGGACGGGGAGTTCGAGAAGATCACGGCCGCCGATGAGTACGGCCGCATGGGCAACGCGTACGTGAGCGAGGACAGCCCGCTCGTGGTGGGTGACTACAAGGACGACCCGGATGCCGAGAGTGTCCTGCTCACCAAGATCGCACTGATCGACACCGAGGCGGGCACCCACGAGGTCGTGGACCTGCCGGAGGGCGTCGGATACACCTGGCGCGACGTCGTGCGCGGCCCGAACGACATGGCCTACCTGCTCGGCACCGACGGTGCCATCCGCGTGATCGACCCGGCCACCGGCGAGATCTCCGAGAGCTACGACGTGATCGACCCCTGGGAGGGGCCGGCGGAGTGGCAGGACGCGCACCCGTCCATCGTCGTGAACGGGGACATCGCCTACGTGAGCGAGCCGGCGAAGAACACCGTCTACGCCGTCGACCTCACCACCGGTGAGGTCGTCGCGTCCGGCCAGACCCCGGGTGCGCCCAACGAGATGGCGGTCGCGCTGGGCTAGAGCCTGCTTCTACGGCTGACGCCGATCATCGCTGTGGATGGCGATGGTCGGCGTCGGTTTCTGCGTAGGCGGTGAGGGTTGGGGGCGGGTGCACTGGTAGTCCGCGGAGCCGGACCGCGGCGCGACCGCTGGACCGTACGGATGGCTCCAACGCCGTCGACGTGACAGTTGATAGCGGCGATGCCTCGGAGGCTAGGGGGTCACAGGGTACACCCGTGTGGGACGATATGCCGCCGGCCATCGCTGCTGTGGGTTTGAGTGCTTTGCGGCGGTTTTCTG
>NZ_JAALEA010000275.1 GCF_014145145.1 Dietzia cercidiphylli | reverse complement strand
CGGTCGAGGTTGCCCTGCATCCCGGCGAGCTTGCGCTGCGCCTTCTCCTTGCGACGACGGTGCTTGAGGATGCCGGCGGCCTCCTCGATGAAGGCGCGACGCTCCTCGGGTTTGGACTCGAGGATCTCGGCAAGTTTGCCCTGGCCCACGATCACGTGCATCTCGCGCCCGATGCCCGAGTCCGAGAGCAGCTCCTGGACGTCCATCAGGCGGGCGCGGTCCCCGTTGATCTCGTACTCGGCCGCACCGTCGCGGAACATCCGCCGGGTCAGCGAGACCTCGGCGTAGTCGATGGGCAGCGTGCCGTCAGAGTTGTCGAGGGTGAGCGTCACCTCCGCGCGGCCGAGCGGTGCCTTGCCTGCGGTCCCGGCAAAGATCACGTCCTGCATCTTGCCGCCGCGCAGCGACTTGGCGCTGTGCTCACCCATCACCCAGGTCAGCGCGTCGACGACGTTGGACTTGCCGGAACCGTTGGGTCCGACCACACAGCAGATGCCGGGCTCGAACCTCAGCGTCGTCGGTGCCGCGAAGGACTTGAAGCCCTTGAGCGTCAGCGACTTGAGGTACACGACTGTCGATCCTATGGCACGGCCGGCTACCGCCCCGGAGGCGTGACCCCGACGGCGACAATCGCCGCCGCGCGCCGCCGGGCAGCCGGCTTCACCGCCAACTTGTGGAGTTCCGACACCACGACGACCGTGGCCCCGACGATCACGCACATCGCCCACTCACCTGGACTCAGGGGGCTCAGACCCATCGGGCCGGCCAGGACCGGCCAGCTCACGACCAGCACCTGGAGGCAGGCGGCGACCGCCGTCGCGGCCATCAACAGCGGGTTCGCCAGCGGGCTGAGGGTGAACACCGACCGACGGAGGGCACGGGCGTTCATCACGTGGAAGAAACTGGCTGCGACCAGCACTGTCAGTGCCAGGGTGCGGGCGTGATCGGTGTCCACTCCCTCCCAGATCGCGCGCTCGTAGACGACGAGCGTCACCACCGCCATCCACACCCCGCTCAGCGCGGTACGCCACCACATGGTGGCATCGAGGACACCCTCACGAAGGTCGCGCGGGGGGACCTCCAGCTCGTCGCCCTCGCCGGGTTCGAATGCCAGGGCGATCACCTGGATCCCCGAGGTCACCAGGTTGGCCCACAACATCTGGACGGGCAGCAGGACCAGCGGGGAATTGGTGAAGACGTTGATCGCGACCGCCAGCAACGCCGCGATCGCCGAGGACAGAAGGAAGAAGGTCGCCTTGCGGATGGTCGCGAAGGTGACCCGCCCCTCCTCCACGGCGTGCACGATCGTGCTGAAGTCGTCGTCCGTGAGGACGACGTCGGAGGCCTCGCGGGCGACGTCCGTGCCCGAGTCGCCCATCGCGACCCCGATGGAGGCGACGCGTAGTGCGGGCGCGTCGTTGACACCGTCCCCGGTCACCGCGACCACGTTGCCCATCGCCATGAGCTGCTCGACGATCCGCATCTTGTCCTGTGGCGACACCCGGGCCGCGACCGTCGCATCCGCCAGCCGGGCCCGGAGCATCGTGTCGTCCAGGGCCGCGATCTCGGCCCCGGTCAGCGGGGGCGTGCCGGTGTCCAGCCCGAGCCTCCCGGCGATCGCGGTGGCCGTGACCGGGTGGTCACCGGTGATCATCATCACCCGGATCCCCGCCGACCGGCAGCCGGCGATCGCCTCCTGGACGCCCGGACGTGGAGGATCGGTCATCCCCTCCAGGCCGAGGAAGGTCAGGTCCTCCGGTGCGCCCTCCAGGGTGTCGCCGGCCAGCCGCGGATCCCCGTCCTCGAGCTCCCGGCGGGCCGTGGCGATCACCCGCAGCCCCTCCGAGCCCAGGGCGTCGTTGGCTGCCAGGACGGCTGCCCGATCGAGGGTCGTGGTGCCCCCTGCGGTGAGCATGCTCGAGCACATCGCGGAGACCGCGTCGGGCGCACCCTTGACGTACAGCACCGGCCGACCGCCCTCGCTCCGGATCGTCTGCGAGAACCCGAGCTCGGGCTCGTACGGCATGTGCGCCACTGGGGCGGCGGCCCGTTCGGTCGGCGTGACGACGCCCAGTCCCACCGCCACCGCGGCCATCGCCGCATCCACCGCGTCGCCGGTGAAGCGAAGGGGGTCGTCCCGTGTCGGGACGGCCTCGTTGGTCAGCGCGCCCGCGCGCAGGGCGGTCTCCGCGACGGCGCTGATCCGACCGGTGTCGGTGCCGACCCCGGTCGCGGCGTCGACAGCGATCTCCCCCTCCGTGGTCCACAGCCGTTCCACGGTGAGCAGGTTCTGTGTCAGGGTCCCGGTCTTGTCCGACCCGATCACCGTCGTGGACCCGAGGGTCTCCACCGACGGCAGATGCCGCACGATCGCATTGCGCCGCGCCATCCGGGCCACGCCCACGCTCATCGCCACGGTGAGCACCACGGGTAGCGCCTCGGGGATCGCGGAGACCACGAGAGCCACCGCGGTCCGGAACATCAGCGAGACGTCGTGTCCGAGCGCGAGCCCGGCGGCGAAGACGGCCAGAGCGGAGATCCCCACGATCAGGCCGATCCACCGCTCCATGGAGTGGATCAGGGCGGTGAGCGGTGCCGCCGCCGCGGTGTCCTGGACCAGCTCGTTGATGGCCCCGAGCTCGGTACCCGCGCCGGTGCCGACCACGACACCCGTCGCACGGCCCGACGAGACCAGCGAGCCGCTGAACGCCATGCCGGTCCGATCTCCGGTCGGCGCATCGGGGGCGACCGGGTCCGTGTCCTTGTCCGTGGCCAGGGACTCGCCAGTGAGCATCGACTCGTCGACCCTCAGGGACACCGCCTCGATCAGCCGCAGGTCGGCCGGGACGCGGTCGCCGCTGTCGAGGTGCACGAGATCTCCGGGCACCAGATCGGCCGAGTCGATGGTCTGCACGTGACCGTCCCGCCGCACGCGGGCGGTGGGTGAGGCCAGGGATTGCAGGGCCCGGACCTCCGTCTCCGCCTTGCGCTCCTGCCAGAACCCGATCGCCGCGTTGAGCACGACCGCCGCCGTGATCGCGGCGGTGTCCACCAGGTGACCCTGCACCAGGGTGATGGCGGCGCAGACCATCAGGAACAGGACAAGGGGGCTCCGGAACTGCCGGAGCAGCACCCGCCAGGCGGCGGTCGCGTCGGTCGCCTCCAACCGGTTGGGACCGTGGCGCTCCAGACGGCGCGTCGCCTCCTCGGAGGTCAGTCCCGTGGTGCCGGTGCCCACCCGGTCGAGTACCTCCGGCACCTCCAGTGCGTGCCAGGTGTCGGTAGTCACGTCACCTTCTCTTCTCCTGTGCCGGAGGTCCTGAATGAGGTCATGGTCCGGTCCTCCGGTCTGTCTCGAACGTCGCGATCGGTCCGTCTCCAGAATGCCCCTACAC
The DNA here is from genome assembly GCF_014145145.1 of Dietzia cercidiphylli. GTDB lineage: Bacteria > Actinomycetota > Actinomycetes > Mycobacteriales > Mycobacteriaceae > Dietzia > Dietzia natronolimnaea. Next base: position 9,708 of record NZ_JAALEA010000275.1, on the reverse strand, counting down.
CGTTCCGGGCCCGGGGCCGAGGGTGCGTTCAGCGCTCGCGGAATCCGGTCAGGTCCCCCCGGGCCGGTTCCCAGGAGTCCACCACGAGCTCCACCGTGCCCGGCCCGTCCCCGCCCCGCAGCAGGTCGACGAGCTGAAGGCACGCCCGGCGGGGCCCCTCGGCCACCACATGGACCCGGCCGTCGGCCTTGTTCGCGGCGTATCCCACGAGCCCGAGCTCGAGCGCCCTGGAGCGGGTCCACCACCGGAAACCCACGCCCTGGACGTGTCCGTGCACCCAGGCGACCATCCGGACCGGGGCGGGATCGGGACCGCCCGGGCCCCCGTCAGCGGCGCGCCGGCCTGTCATCGGAGATCGAACCCGAGCTCGACCTCGGTGCCCGACTGCAGCGTCCGGCCCACGGTGCACGCCTTGTCGACGGATCGCCTGATCATGTCGAGCAGCCTGTCCCGCATGGCCGGATCGAGCCCGGACAGGTCGAGCTCGTAGGTCTCCTCCAACCGCGGGTACCGCTCGGCCTCGCGATCCGCGTCCCCGGCCACGCGCACGGTGGCCTCGTAGTCCTCGCCGAGCCGGCGGGAGACGGTGAAGTCCGAGGCCATCGCGGTGCACGACGCCAGGGCGATCTTGAGCAGTTCACCCGGGGTGAACACGCCCTCGACGTCCGCCGAGCCGATCTCCACTCGCGCGCCCCGCGTCGAGAGCCCGACGTACCGCCGGGTCCCGGCCCGCTCCACCCGGAGTTCGGTGGCGGCCGGTGGGTTCTGGGAGGTGTTGTCCTTACCGCTCGTCGTCATGACGGTCATCGTACGGAGCGGGTCCGGCGCGCCCCACCACGGCGTGGCGCCGTCTGGCAGGCGGGGCAGAAGTGGGAACCGCGGTTCATGAAGTCCTCGCGGACCACCGGCGTCCCGCATCTCGCACAGGGCCGCCCCGCTCGCCCGTAGACGTCGAGAGACCTGTCGAAGTATCCCGAGGCCCCGTTGACGTTGACGTACAGGGCGTCGAACGAGGTGCCCCCGGCGGCCAACGCGTCGGACATCACGTCACGGGCGTGACCGAGCACCCCGCGGACGGTGGCCAGCGTCAACGCTCCCGCGCGCCGACGGCCGTGGACACCGGAACGCCACAGCGCCTCGTCGGCGTAGATGTTGCCGATCCCCGACACCACGGTCTGATCCAGCAGGAGCCGTTTGATCTCTGTGTCCCGGCGGCGGATCGTCCGCGCCGTGGCCAGCTCGTCGAATCCCGGCTCGAAGGGGTCGGCGGCCACGTGGGCGGCCGGCGCGGGCAGGAGCACACGGGTGCCGTCGGCGGCCTCTGCCAGCGGGACGACGGTCCACCCGCCGAACGTCCTCTGGTCGACGAACCGCAACTCCCTGCCGTCGTCGAGCAGCGCGCGGGCGTGGAGGTGTCGCACCCGGGGAGCGTCGGAGGACGTGACCAGCATCTGGCCGCTCATCCCGAGGTGGACCAGCAGACAGTCGGCTCCCGCGGTGTGCTCCCCGTCCAGGGTCAACCACAGGTACTTGCCGCGGCGGCCGGCCCCGCTCACCACCCGATCTCGCAATCGGGCGACGATCTCCGCCGGCCCGCCGGGCTGACGGCGGGCCGTGCGGGCCCCGGACACGTCGGCATCCAGGATCCGACGACCCACCACGTGGGACTCGAGGCCGCGCCGCACCACCTCGACCTCGGGGAGTTCCGGCATGTCAGCCCGCGGCCCGGTCCAGGGCGGCCCAGGCCTGCTCGGCGGCCTTCTGCTCGGCCTCCTTCTTGGTCCGACCGACGCCCTCCCCCAGTGGATCGTCACCGACCAGCGCCACCGCGGCGAAGGTCTTGTCGTGGTCCGGCCCGGTGGAGGTGATCTCGTACCGGGCCTTGGGCCGACCGAGCGCCGAACACTTCTCCTGGAGGCTGGTCTTCCAGTCCAACGCCGCACCCAGGGTGGGCACCACGCGGAGGCGCTCACCGATGATCCCCTCGACGATCCCCCGCGCCACCTCCAGACCGTGGGTCAGGTACACGGCGCCGAAGACCGCCTCCAGGGTGTCCGCCAGGATCGAGTGCTTGTCCCGCCCGCCGGTGAGTTCCTCCCCCCTGCCGAGCCTGAGGAGCGCGCCCAGTCCGTCGGGGCCCAGCTCGCGGGCGATGTCCGCCAGGACGTAGGTGTTGACCAGGCTGGCACGGATCTTCGCGAGGTCGCCCTCCGGGCGGTCCGGGTACGCGGTGTAGAGATGTTCGGTCACGACGAGCTCCAGGACGGCGTCGCCGAGGAACTCGAGCCGCTCGTTGTGTGGTAGGCCCCCGTGCTCGTAGGCGTACGACCTGTGGGTCAGCGCCTGTGCGGCCAGCTCCGCGGGGAGCTGCACACCCAGGACCGCGCCGAGCTCCGGGGAGGGGTCCGTCACCCGGCCCCCTCGTCGATCCCGGGGTCCGCGAACTTCTCCGCCAGGCCGGCCCAGCGGGGATCGATGCGTCCCTCGGTGCTGCCCGAGACCCCGTCCGGCGCGGGGGTGTCGGGGTTGACGCAGTCGCTGAGACCGTAGTCCGTGCACGTGGGCGACATCGGGAACTCGAGACCGAAGGCGTCGACCAGGGCGGGTTCCAGGTCCAGCAGGTCTCCGTCGAGCAGGCGCACCTCGTCCTGCTCCGCGCCGTCCGCCGCGGCCGTGCCCTCGACGGCGTACATCTCCGTCAGATCCACGGAGACCTCGCTGGTGAACTCGCCGAGACACCGCGCACATTCCACGGTGGCCCGCCCGGCGACGGTGCCGGTCACCAACACCCCTTCCTCGACGAAGGTCAGGGCCAGATCCAGGTCGACCTCGGCCCCCTGGGGGATCCGGATCAGCTCGACCCCGATGTCCGACGGCAGCACCGCGGCACGCTGGACCTGCGTCATCGCCCCCGGGGACCGGGTGATGCTGCGGGTGTCGAGGACGAGGGAATCGGCGGCCGGGCGGCCTTGGCGTCGCTTGCGGGAGGTGGTGGACACGCCCAGCAGACTACCCGTCTCTGATCAGTAGTCCCCGTACCCGTCGCCGTAGTGATCGCCCTCGCGCGCCCCGCGGCGGCCGGTGGCCTCACGCCGCCCGGCCGGGGTGACGCCGTGGAGCTCCTCGCGCCCGCGGGACACGGTACGGATGGTCGAGCCGAGGAACTCCTCGAACCGCGCCATCTTGTCGTCGATGTAGGCGTCGCACTCCTCGCGCCGACGGTCGCTCTCCGCGTGCGCGGCGTCCCGGATCCGGCTGGCCTCCTCGTCGGCGATCCGGACGACCTCGGACTCCGACAGCATCCGCTGCTGCTCCTGGCGGGCCTCGGTGATGGTGCGGTCGTAGATGATGTTGGCCTGTTCCACCAGCCGGTCGGACTCGGCACGGGCACGGGCGGTGGTCGACTCGGCCTCGCGGCGGGACCGGTCGAGCAGATCGGCGGATTCCGCGCGGGCGTCGCCCACCAGGCCGTCGGCGTGGGCCGTGGCCTCGGCGACCATGCGATCGGCCCGTGCCTTGGCGTCGGCGAGCATCGCGTCGGCGTCCGCCCGGGCCTCACGCAGCGTGCGATCCGCCTCGGCATCCGCGGCGGACACGGTGTCCCGGGCGGTCGCGTCGGCTTCCGCGAGCACGCTGTCACGCTGATCCAGCACGTCCTGGGCGTCGTCGAGCTCACCGGGGAAGGAGTCACGGATGTCATCGAGCAACAGCAGCGACTCGTGCCGGGGCACCACGCAGTTCGCGGTCATGGGCAGACTGCGGGCATCCTCGATCATCGCGTTCAGCTCGTCGAGGGCCTGGAACACTCGGTACACGCTCGTCCCTTCACCGGATCGTCACTCTTGCCACACCAGTGTGCCCGCAAGCCGGGTCCCGGTGCGGGTGCGGCGGCGGTGTGTCCGGTGGTCCGGGGCGCAGGGGCTCGCCGCCCGGCCCCACCGCTCAGCCCAGCCGGTCCTTCAGGGCCCGTGCGACGGGATCCGGCAGGAGATGCGAGACGTCCCCGCCCAGACGGGTGACCTCGCGGCACAGCGACGAGGACACGAAGGCCAGGTCCGCCCGGGTCGGCAGGAACACGGTGTCCACCCCCGCGATCGACCTGTTCATGTGGGCCATCGGCAGTTCGTAGTCGTAGTCGGTCGAGTCGCGCAGGCCCTTGATCACGGCCGTGGCGCCCTTCTCGCGGCAGTAGTCGACGAGCAACCCGTAGAAGCTGTCGACGCGGACCCCGGGGAGGTCGGTGCAGACCTCCTCGATGAGCGCCTTCCGCTCGTCGATGGTGAATGTCCCCTGCTTGTTGGGGTTGGCCACGACGCACACGATCACGTCGTCGAACAGCTGCGCCGACCTCCGGATGATGTCGAGGTGCCCGAGGGTCACCGGGTCGAACGAGCCTGGGCAGACGACGGTGGTCATCGGGCGACCGTATCAACCGTCCGGGCGATCTCGACGGCGGTCTCCCCGTAGGTCCGTTCGAACACCACCTCGTACCCGTCGGGCCATCGCACGGCCGGGTCCCGTCGGGACCTCTCCCACACCACGAGGGCGTCCCCGGCCAGCCAGCCTCCCGCCGACAACGCCTCGAGGACGGGGGCGTCGACCTCCCCGGACTTCTCGTACGGTGGGTCGGCGAGGACGAGGTCGAACCCGCCGGCCACCGGGCACGGCCCCGCGACGGCGGCGGGTAGCGCCGCCCGCCTCACGGACGGGCGGACGGACGGGAACGACGACGACAGACCCGCGGTGTTCGCGCGGATGCTCGCGACCGCCCGGGGGTTGTCCTCCACGAACCACACCTCGTCGGCGCCCCGGGATACCGCCTCCAACCCGAGGGCGCCGGATCCCGCGAACAGGTCCAGGACCGTGGCACCGTCCAGATCCATCCGGCTGACGATCGCGCTGAACAGGGCCTCACGGACGCGGTCGGTGGTGGGCCGGGTCCCCGAGGGCGGCACGGTGATCGACCGCCCGCGCAGGCGGCCCGAGATGATGCGGGTCATGGCTCCCCTGATGGTCGAGATGGTGGTGGTCAGTACTTGAACAGGTAGTCCGACTCGTCCGATCCGGACAGTCGGCGGACCCGCTCGGCCAACGCCGGGTGGGTGTCGAGACCGGGGTCGGAGTCGAGGATCTCCTCGGCGTGCCGGCGTGCGATCTCGATGACCTCGCCGTCGTCGACGACGGACAACAACCGGAGCGAGGCCAGCGCACCCGACTGGGCGTCTCCGAGGACGTCGCCCTCGCGGCGTTGGACCAGGTCGAGCTGCGCCAGCAGGAACCCGTCGGTGGTGGCGGCCACGGCGTTCAGACGTTCCATCGCCTTGCCCCCCTCGCGGGAGTTGGTCACGAGCAGGCAGAGCCCGGGCAGGCCACCCCGACCCACTCGTCCCCGGAGCTGGTGGAGCTGGCTCACCCCGAACCGGTCGGCGTCCATCACCACCATCACTGTGGCCTCCGGTACGTCGACCCCGACCTCGATCACGGTCGTCGACACCAGCACGTCGAGATCGCCGGTGGCGAAACCGGTCATGGTCGCGTCCTTGGCCTCGGGAGGCAGCCGACCGTGCATGAGGCCGATGCGGAGCCCCGCGAGAGGCCCGGTGGACAGGTACTGGTGGAGCTCCACGGCGGCGACCAGCGGGGGCCTGTCGCCGGCCCTGTCGTCGTCCCCTCCCTTCGTGGCCCCGTCCGGGGCGTCGGTGGTGTCGGCGTCGATCCGCGCGCACACGACGTACGCGCGGTGACCCGCCCCGACCTCCTCCCGTACCCGCTCCCAGGTCCGCTCCACCCATCTCGGCCTGTCCCGGGCCGGCACGACGGAGGTCGAGATGGGTCTGCGGCCACCGGGCAGCTCCCCCAGCTCGGAGACCTCCAGGTCGCCGAACACCGTCATCGCGATGGTGCGGGGGATCGGCGTCGCGGTCATCACCAACAGGTGCGGGACCATCCCGTCCCGCCCCTTGGCGCGGAGCCGGTCACGCTGACGGACCCCGAAGCGGTGCTGTTCGTCGACCACGACCAACCCCAGGTCGAAGAAGTCGACGGAGTCCTGGATGAGCGCGTGCGTGCCCACGACGATCCCGGCCTCACCGGTGACGATGTCGAGCAGGGCCGCCCGCCGCTCCGCGGTGGACATGGACCCGGTCAGCAGCACCACCCGGGTGGCCTGGTCCGCGGCACCGAGTCGGCCCCGCTCCCCCAGATCACCGAGCATGGCCGTCAGCGAGCGGTGGTGTTGGGTGGCCAGGACCTCGGTGGGCGCCAGCATCACGCACTGGCGCCCGGCATCGACCACCTGGAGCATCGCGAGCAGTCCGACGACCGTCTTCCCGGAGCCGACCTCACCCTGGAGCAGGCGGTTCATCGGTTCGTCGAGCGTGAGGTCCGCCGAGATCTCCTCGAGGACGGTCTGCTGCCCGGCGGTGAGCTCGAACGGCATCCGCGACTCCATCGCGGCTCGGACGCCGTCCCCGCGCACCGGGCTGGCCGGCGCCGGGTCACGGGCGACGAAGCGGCGCCGGGCCCCCAGCAGCAGCTGCAGTGCGATCGCCTCGTCGAACCGGAGGCGGTGGCCGGCCCTGTCCGCGTCCTCGACGCATCCGGGCAGGTGGGCCTTGCGCAGCGCCTCGTCGAGGCCCATCAACCCCGCGGCCTGCCGGACCGCGTCGTCGAGGGGGTCCACCACGGGGACCAGGGCGCGGATCGCGGTGACGACCGCACCGAGGAGGTCCCACGACGTCACACTCTCCTTGGCCGAGTAGATGGGCAGGAGCGGGCGGTCGAACAGGCTCGGGCCGCCCTCGGCGTCGATCTCCGCGGAGAGTCGCGCGAGCGCGGCGAGGTCACCCGAGCCCTTGAGCTGGCCGCCGGGCCCGGCGACCGATCGGAGGACCAGGAACTCGGGGTGCTTGAGATCCAGGGACTGGCGGAACCGCGACACCGTCCCGTCGAACATCGCCACCGTGCCCACCGGGAGCATGAACTTGATCCTGCGGCCGGCGAAGTAGACCACCTTGAACGTGGTGTCCTCGTCCTTCACGGTGAGCGTGAGCATCTCCCGCGGCTGGCCCTGCTTGGTGGTGTAGGTGCGGGTCGCTGCGGTGGCGACGGTCCCGATGATCGTCACCCGCTCGCCGTCGACGAGCTCCCGCCGGTCGTAGCGCTGCCCGTGCTGGCGGTAGCGGCGGGGCAGGGTGTGGAGCAGGTCGCCGACCGTCCGGTGACCGAAGGCCGTGGTGATCCTCTCGGCCAGTCCGGCGTCGAGGACCTCCGACAGCGGAGTGTCCGTGGTGGCGAACGCGGTCATTCGACCCCGACGTGCGCGAGCACCCGGCCCGGTCCGGCCGCGTACCCGGCGACCTCCACGTCGGGGTGACCGTCGCGGATCCGGGTCAGCGCCTCCTGCGTCGCGGCGTCGTCGTAGTCGGCGCCGAGCAGCAGGGTCACGAGTTCGCCGCCCGAGGAGAGCAACCGGTCCGCGAGCGCGCACACCGCGTCCACCGGGTCCGTCTCGATGAGGGCGACATCGTGGCCGACCATGCCGAGGAGGTCCCCGGCGGCGCAGCGACCCACCAGGGTGAGCGCGTCGTGTTCGGCCCGCACCAGGTGCGCGTGCCGGGTGGCCGCGGCCGCGTCCGCCATCCCGAAGCCGTCCAGGGACAACGTGGTCGAGGGGTCGTGGACGGCCAGCGCGGACAACCCCTGGACGACCGACCCCGTCGGGAGGATGAGGGCGTTGCCGTCGACGTCGCGCAGGGCGGCGTCGAGTGCTCCGATCTGCGCCCTGGACAGCTCACCGTTGGGCAGCACCAGCAACTCGTCCGCGGACAGTGCCAGCACCGCGTCGATCACCCCGCCCTCGTCCGGATCGACCGTTCGCGCCCCCGCGCCCGAGAACAGCTCGGCGAGCGGCCCGTCGGGGACGATCGCCACCACCGTCCGCTCGGGTTCGCGCCCGGTCCGGTCCGCCCCCTCCCCGGACCCATCCCGTCGACGGTGCCCTGTCGACGGGCTCCCGCCCACCGGGTCCAACATGTCCGTCACACGGATCTCGGTGACCCGGCCGAGCGAGAGCGCGACCTCGACCGCCGTTCCGATGTCGTCGGTGTGGACGTGGACCGCCCAGCGGGCGTTGTCCCCCGTTCCACCGTCGCCCACGACCACCACGCTGTCGCCCAGGGTCCGGAGAGCGGACCTGAGCTCGTCGGCGCGCGCGTCGTCCGAATGGGTCAGGGAGTACATGACCTCGTACCGGGTGTCGGCGGAGGACTCCGGGGCACCACCGTCCGTCCCGTCACACTGCGCGGACGGCTCGGTGAACGGGTCCTCGGGGACGAAGTAGTCCGGTCGCTCCGGCGCCTGTCCCCCGAGCACCTCGACCATGGTGTCCAGCAGCACCAGCAGGCCTCTGCCGCCCGCGTCCACGACCCCCGCCCGGGCCAGCGCGGGCAGCTGGGACGTGGTGCGGTCGAGGGCCTCCGCCCCGGCATCCGCGGCCGCCCGTGCCACCTCGACGAGCGAGGTCGCCGACGACCGACCGGCGCCCCCGGCGGCCTCCCGCAACACGGTCACGATGGTGCCCTCCACCGGATCGCTGAGCGCATGGTCGACGAGGGTCACCGCCGTCCGGAGCGCTCGACGGTAGGTGGAGGCGTCGACGACGGTGAAGGTCGCGGCCTCGCCGACCGCCCGGAGAACCTGGGACAGGATGACGCCGGAGTTGCCCCGCGCACCGTGGACGGCCCCGTGACCGAGCGCCACGGCGATCTCGCGGGCGCCGGCACTTCCCCCGCCCTCGGCGATCCACGCCTCCTCGCCCTCGGCCCTGTCGACCGCGGCTCTCATCGTGTAGAGCAGATTGGTCCCGGTGTCGGAGTCCGGCACCGGGAAGACGTTCAGGGCGTTGATCTCCTCGCGGTGGGTCGCCAGATGTTCCACACACCGACGCGCCCACCCCAGAAGCCCGTGGGCGTCCAGTGATGACGGACGTTTCTCGACACTCGTCGACTCCTGTGCCATCACCCCTCCTCGGCGTCCGTCCACCCCAACGGTCCGACTCCGTCGGTCGGCGCGGCCAAGCCTAGTACCCTCACCTTGCGACAGCCGTCGAAAAGGCCGAGACGGCCCGTACCACTCCCTGGAGCCCAGATGACCACTGCCCTGAACGCCACTCCCCTCGTCACCCTCGAGGACGGTGTGCTCACCATCCCCATCTCCCTCGAGGGCAGGGGGAACTCGCTGGACTCCGACGCCGTCACCCAGGCCGGAACCGCACTGGCCGCGCTCCTCGCCGGCGAGATCGACGCCGGTGCGATCCTCCTCGTGGGCCTGGGCAGGAACTTCTGCGCGGGTGGGAACGTGCCCGGCTTCGCCGCCGCCGAGGACCGCTCGGAGCACGTCCGCGAGCTGGCCGACCGGTTGCACGTGGTGGTCAGGCAACTGGAGGAGGCACCTGTGCCGGTGGTGGCCGCGGTGGCCGGCTGGGCCGCGGGGGCCGGGCTCTCCCTCGCGTTGGCCGCCGACTTCTCCGTCGGGGGCCCGGACACCCGCCTGCTCGCGGCCTACCCGGGAATCGGCCTGTCGCCGGACGGCGGGATGTCCTGGCGGCTGCCCCGCGCGATCGGGCCCGCGGCGGCCCGGGCGTTCATCCTGGGCAACGAGCCTGTGGACGGGGCGCGGGCCTACGGGATCGGACTGCTCACCACCTAC
>NZ_JAALEA010000274.1 GCF_014145145.1 Dietzia cercidiphylli | reverse complement strand
CCGCCGGTGCGGTCTACCCGGGCACCGTGCGTCCGGCCGCCGCCGAACACGCCCCCGCCGACGCAGGTCGGGCGCCCGAGGTGAGGACCCGCGAGGTCACCGCGACCGCGGTGTACGTCAACCTCGCGACCCCCGACGCCGCGGCCAGGGTCGCCGCGATGGACGTGGACGGGGTGGGCCTGCTGCGCGCGGAGTTCCTCATCACCAGCGCGCTGGACGGCGTCCACCCGCGCACGCTCATCGCCGAGGGGAGGCAGGAGGAGTACGTCGACCGGATGGTCTCGGGGATCAGCACGATCGCCGCGGCCTTCGAGCCCCGGCCGGTGGTCTACCGCGCCACCGACCTGCGTTCCAACGAGTTCCGCGGACTGCTCGGCGGGGAGGTCGAGGCCGAGGAGCGCAATCCGATGATCGGCTACCGCGGGTGCTTCCGCTACACGCAGGAACCGGACCTGTTCCGACTGGAGCTGGACGCGTTGGCCCGGGTTCGGCAGAAGCACGGCAACCTGCACCTGATGATCCCGTTCGTCCGCACCGGGTGGGAGCTCCGCGCCTGTCTGGACATCATCGACGCCCACCCCCTCGGGCGCGACCCGGGCCTCAAGCGGTGGATCATGGCCGAGGTCCCGTCGGTCGTCCACTGGATCCCCGAGTACGCCGCGATGGGCATCGACGGGGTCTCGATCGGGTCCAACGACCTCACCCAGTTGACGCTCGGGGTGGACCGCGACTCCGAGGTGTGCGCGGAGCTCTTCGACTCGATGGACCCGGCGGTCCTGGCGTTCATCGACCAGATCATCGACCGCTGCCACGAATCGGGACTCACGGTCTCGCTGTGCGGGCAGGCCGCCTCGACCGACCCGTCGATGGCCGAGCATCTCGTCCGCAGGGGCGTGACGTCGGTGTCGGTGACCCCGGACTACGCCGAGATCACCCGGCGGACCGTGGCGCGGGCCGAGAAATCGATCCTGCTCGATGCGGCCCGATCGGCCGCGCGCCGCCCACCAGGCAAATAAGAGTCTTTCCTCACCTTGGACGGATCGCTGACGACGCACTAACATCTGTCTTGTTACCGACGGGTAGGTTCCGGTGCGCCCATGGACACCAGTGCCGACCCGCGCGGCCACCTCCATTGCCACGACACCGCACTCCGATCGGAGAAGACCGTAATGGGTCACTACAAGAGCAACGTCCGCGATCTCGAGTTCAACATGTTCGAGGTCCTGCGCATGAACGAGGCACTCGACGCCGGCGAGTTCGGCGACATGGACACCGACACCGCCCGGGGCATCCTCTCCGAGGTCGCGACCCTCACCGAGGGCCCGGTCGCCGAGTCCTTCTCCTCGGCCGACCGCAACCCGCCGGTCTTCGACCCCGAGACCCACTCGGTCTCCCTGCCGGAGGACTTCAAGAAGTCGTTCCGCGCCTGGTACGACGCCGGCTACTGGTCGATGGGTCTGCCGGAGGACCTCGGCGGCATGCCCGCCCCCCGCGCGATGGTGTGGGCCACCGGCGAGATGATGCTCGGCGCCAACCCCCCCGCGTTCATGTACGGAGCCGGCCCCGCCTTCGCGGCCGTGCTGTACGAGAACGGCACCGAGGAGCAGAAGAAGTGGGCCGCCACCTGCGTCGAGCGCGGGTGGGGCGCGACCATGGTGCTCACCGAGCCCGACGCCGGATCCGACGTCGGGGCCGGCCGCACCAAGGCCGTCAAGCAGGACGACGGCAGCTGGCACATCGAGGGCGTCAAGCGGTTCATCACCTCGGCCGACTCGGACGACATGTTCGAGAACATCTTCCACCTGGTCCTGGCCCGCCCCGAGGGCGCGGGCCCGGGCACCAAGGGACTGTCGCTGTTCTTCGTCCCCAAGATCCACTTCGACTTCGAGACCGGCGAGCTGGGCGAGCGCAACGGCGTGTTCGTCACCGGCGTCGAGCACAAGATGGGCATCAAGGTCTCCACCACGTGCGAGCTGACCTTCGGCGGCCACGGGGTCCCGGCCAAGGGCTGGATCGTCGGTGACGGCGAGCTCAACCTGGGCATCCGGCAGATGTTCGACGTGATCGAGCACGCCCGGATGATGGTCGGCACCAAGGCCATCTCCACCCTGTCGACCGGTTACCTCAACGCCCTGGAGTTCGCCAAGGAGCGCGTCCAGGGTGGCGACATGGCCGAGATGGCGGACAAGAACGCCCCCCGCGTGACCATCACCCACCACCCGGACGTGCGCCGGGCGCTCATCCGCCAGAAGGCGTTCGCCGAGGGCCTGCGCGCGGTGTACATGTACACCGCCGCCCATCAGGACGTCGAGATCGCCCAGCGCGTCTCCGGTGCCGACGGCGAGCTCGCCCACCGCGTCAACGACCTGCTCCTGCCGATCGTCAAGGGCGTCGGGTCCGAGCGGGCGTACGAGCTGCTCACCGAGTCGCTGCAGACCTTCGGCGGATCGGGCTTCCTGCAGGACTACCCGATCGAGCAGTACATCCGCGACGCCAAGATCGACTCCCTCTACGAGGGCACCACCGCGATCCAGGCACAGGACTTCTTCTTCCGCAAGATCGCCCGCGACCGCGGCACCGCCATCGGTCACGTCTCGGCGCAGATCAAGAAGTTCCTCGAGGCCGACGGTCCGGCGGAGCTGACCGCCGAGCGCGAGGTCCTGGCCACCGCGCTCGCCGACGTCGAGGCGATGGTCGGCACCTGCTTCGACCACCTCCTCGCCTCGCAGGAGGATCCCAAGCACCTCTACACCATCGGTCTGGCCTCGGTCCGTCTGCTCATGGCGTTCGGCGACCTCATGATGGGCTGGCGACTGCTCGTCGGCGCAGAGGTCGCCCTCGGGGCACTGGACGGCGCGTCGGACGCCGACAAGGGCTTCTACAACGGCAAGATCGCCGCCGCCAAGTGGTTCGCGAACAACGAGCTCCCGCTGATCACCGCCACCCGCGGGATCGTCGCCGGCCTCGGCAGCGAGCTCATGGAGCTGGACGAGGCCGCGTTCTGATCCACCGCTGACCACGCCCCGCGTTCCCCGGGGGTTGTGCATCGTGTTCGGTCCCGACACGCCGCACGACCCCCGGGGATCCGTGCATTTCGGGTGCATCACCGGATCCGCGGCGGTGCTGTGCGGTGCGGCGGGACTGGTCAGTTGCCGGGCAGGACCGGTATCCGGAACTCCGGCAGACCCGGGATCCGTATCGCGTCGTCCGGCACCGGCGGCGGCGCGACCGGGCCGGGCGGCTCGTCCGCGGGTGCCGGACTCTCCACCCTGCACTCGATCCGGACCCGGGGCGCATAGGTGGACGACACGGTGTCGGTGCTGACCGTCTCCTCGCCCCGCTGGACCACGCGGGTGACCCGGGCCGTGTACCCGTCGGCACCCGGGTCCGGGGTGCACCCGCCGCTGGTGACGACGCGGGTCTCGGCGCGCCGGAGGTCGGCCCGGGGCGCGGTCGAGACCCGGACCGTGTACTCGCGGGTCCCCCACAGTCTGACGGTGACCGAACCGCCACCACCGGAGGCGTCGATCACGAGACCGGTCCCCTGATCGTTGCGGAAGCCCACGTCCGCGGACGCGGTGGCGTCGCGGCCGGCGGGGAACTGCGCCCCGTCGACGCCTCGACCCGTCCGGACCAGCCCCTGCGCCCCGGACTCGAACGCCGCGTTGAACAGGGCGGTGGCCACCGCGTCGGCGGAGACGTCCCCGGAGACGGTGCCGGCGACATCGGCCATCGAGAAGGACTCGCCGGGGGGGACGAACTGCCCGGCGAGCGAGGCGATCATCGACTGCGCCCGGCCGCTGGCG
>NZ_JAALEA010000273.1 GCF_014145145.1 Dietzia cercidiphylli | reverse complement strand
CCGGCTCGCGGATCCCGGCCCGCTCTGCCTCCTCGGTGGTGAGCTCAGGATCCCGGCCCACGTAGCCGACGGGGAGCACGCGCGGACCCTGGACGTCGGTGAGCTGTCCCGGGAGTGCGCCGAGCAGCGGACCCCACGAGACCGTGCGACCCTGGACCGCGGGCACCACGGAGGCGGACGACCCGCTGAAGGAGAACGAGGCGTCCCGGCCCTCCTGCTCGGTCTCCTCCATCAGCGGCTCCAGGATCCCCTTGGCCGCGTCTGCGTCGAACCGGGGTTGCAGCTCGGACCCCTCGCGCACGAAGGTCAGATACTCGCCGATCCGGTCCCGGGGGAACAGCACGGGCACGGCATCGGGGCCGTCGGCGTCGACCATCTCCAGCTCGCGCTCGGCGGGGACCGCCCGCTCCCTGCCCGGGGGAGGAGGCGGGGCCGGCAACCTGGTCGTGACGGTGGTGACGGGCGGCTCCGTGCCGTCCTCACGCATCCGCGAGGCCAGCAACGTCACGTCGCGCCCGGCGGCGGGTTCGGCCACGTCGCGGATGAGCGCGCGGACCTGGTCGGCCTGCGTCTCGGTGGGGGTGTAGTCGACCACGAGGTCGACGCCGTCGTCGTCGAGCCAGTGGGCGAGCACCGCGTCGCGCGAGCTCTCGATCCGCAGACGCTGGCCGTCCAACGGGATGGCGGAGCGGACCTCGTCACGGTCGAACCAGATGGCGCCCTCACGCGGGTCGAAGTCCGCCTGCAGGGCGAGTTTCTCCAGGAACTCGGTCAGCCGCGCGTCGGGGATCACGCTGGCGATGCCCACCTCGGTGGACCACACCAGGCTGATCAGCCGGGTGAACGGGTTGAGCGGCTGCTCCCCCGCCCGGTCGAGGGTGCCCTGCCAGTCCACGGACAGCCCGACCGATCGGGGATCGAGGGTGGTGGACACGACGCCGGCCCGCAGGTCGACCTCCTCGTCGACCCGTGGCCCCAGCTCGCGGATCAGGAGCTGCTCGGCGTCGGCCGTGCGCATCCCACCGACCTGGATCCCGGCCACCTCGGCCCCGCGGGGGACCCGTCCGATGCTGTGGACCAGATCGAAGCCGTAGAGCACCGCCAGCCCCATGAACACGCCGACACCCGTGTGGATCC
>NZ_JAALEA010000272.1 GCF_014145145.1 Dietzia cercidiphylli | reverse complement strand
TCGCTGTAGCTATGCCCGGCCAGCGCCAACGTCACCATGGCCTTTTAGTCGGCCACGCGAGCCTCATCAAAAAGGAAAAGACGGCGCATTCGCGACGCCTCGCCCCAAGCAGACCACCCCACGTGGCCCGCGAAGCACCAAGTCGCCGGAATCGCAGTACCTTCTGGCCCTACCAGCCAACCACATTAACCGCTAGCTCTGACCACCTTGTTACACAGAACTCTTGACAGGCTCGGCGTCGATGTCGCGTTAGCATGGGACACGAAGACACCCGTTGTGGGCGTAGATGCTTAGTCGCTTTCAAACCTCACACGGAGGCTTACCTCAGTTCATCCCGCCATGCCGACCGAAGACACAACCTCCGTCGTCAGTATAGATAGAGTGGGCACAAGCGCCTCATGGCCACCATCAACTCGAAAGGCAAGGCGCCCCGGCAGGAGGACACGGCCACGTGGAAATCACTAGGAGTCAACGTATATAGATTCGGTATGCAACCGCCATCGACGCTAATGCGCAAAAGCAGCCGAGAGACGACGCCACCGCCGCACCAACCAGTCCAAAGAGACTAGTCAGCGGTACTATGCATGCAAGCATTACCGCCACGCCTAATGCGCCAGTCGCCGTCGGAATTCGGTGACTACCAGTTATGCGAATCGAATTGCAAAAGGTCTGATACGGTGGAAGCGCCGCAGCACCGACGAGGCTAGCGAGAAGCACAGGATACGAGGGCTCAAATTCTCGGCCGTACATTAAAACAATTAGAGGATACCCGACCAAGCCAACCAGGCCGGCACAAACCAAGCCGAGAAACAGGGCCTTTCTAACCATCCGAGGTACTGAATGAGCCATTCCATTGGCCGCGAGGTACTGGGCGCGCCAGCTGTATTGACTGGGAGCGATCTCAATCAAAATATTAAACGAAATACCCACCGAATAAATGCCGGCTCCGGCCGGACCAACGATTAGGTACACAACCAAGAGGTCCGCTCGGCTCAACGCCATCTGGCTGACTCGATTAGGTACCCAGTGAGCACCGCGTAGGATCGATTTATACGCTTTGGGTCGAGCCACTTGCGACGATTCGCCAACGCGGAACAGTGTCGGTATCGACAAGGCAACGCCCGTCAGCATGCTCCCCACGACAATGATCACAGTCGTGCCCTCATTCAGGCCACCCAAGAGGCCCAAAACGATAGTAATAAGCAAAACTGAAGCTTGCTGAACAAGCACCAGGACGGCAAAGCGCATCGGACCATATCGGCCATTCATAATAACGCCGGCCTGATTAAGTACAGTTATCGCGCACGCTGCCGCGACAACGTAGGCTAAAAACGGCAACAGTGGATGCAACAATACAAAGAGCACGGCGCCCGAAACGCAGTATGCGACCCAATATGGTGCCATCCAGTACGCAGACCGCTCCTGAGATCCAGATTTCTTGCCGTGCCGGACCACCTCCGAAGCCAATTCACAATTAATCACTGCAAATAAAAGGTTGCCCGCTGCAACTATCGAAGAAAAAGAACCTTTCGTCTCGGCACCCCCCAATCGCGCCATCAACACACTGGCTAGAACCCCTAGACCAATTGCGATAAATCGGATTACAGTGGCGCGGAAGGTATCACCCCTCACGAACGAACCTAACCGTAGCACTACCGCTCCTAGATCGAAATGACAGAAGGTGGTGAATGAACTGACTAGATCACGCGCCTATTTCTTTCCGCAAAACAGGCAGTTTCCAGACAGCTACAGCCATACGCTGCTTTCCAGGAACCGTCTTTTCTCGACTGCTGACATCTGTTTAGTAGGTACTCCCTTTCTCGACGACTTGGCTACATAGCTTTCCACGGAATCCAAAACACGCGCCGGGCAACCAGCAACCACCGACCCGCTTGGAACGTCTTTAGTCACAACCGACCCTGCTCCGACCACGACGTCATCGCCGATGTTGACGCCGGGCAAAATTATAGAATTCACACCGATGAAGACGTTGTTCCCAACCACGATGCGGCCGAAGACATCCAACCTAGGATCATCCTCTCGCGCCACCCATACACCGCCGTCGTGGGTAATGAACCTAACCCCCGAAGTCACGCGCACCCGGCTACCAAGCGACACCAAATATGGCTCCGAGCCAAAAGTAGCGATAGACACATCGAGAAACGAGCAATTGGTGCCGAACAAAACGCCCTTAGCGCGAAGGTAGCGGCTCGGGGCGACTCGTACAAACAGTCGGTCCGCGATCTTTCTAAAGACTCTCATAATCATAATCCGAACACCTCTCCGAACTAATGTGAAAATGACCTATCAACTCGAATACAGTTCTCGCCCACTAAGAACAATGAGATTGAACAGCTGAATTCCGCGAAGTGATGAGACTAGCTGACCACTAAGGGCGATCCCTCAGCCATAGCTCCAAAACAAGCAGACTATACCGAAGAAAATCAGTGTTCTTGTTCGCCATCTCGGTGCCATTGAACAAGCGTCGAACGAACATGGGATCGAGATACGACGAAATCAAGGGCTCTCCGGATTCAAACAAGTCACCGACCATCGGGCGCAAATCGTTGCCCATCCATTCCCCCATAGGTACGGAAAAACCGCGCTTAGGAGAGTCGATAACCTCGTCCGGGATGAGACCCCGGTAAGAGTCCTTAAGCAATGCCTTACGTCGACCGTTGCGGACCCGAAAATTCGCAGGCAAGCGAAAAGCGAATTCAGCGAGATGGAAATCTAGCAGCGGGGACCTTGCTTCAACCGAATGCGCCATAGTGGCCATATCCATCTTGACCAGCAAGTCGGAAAGCAAAACTATAGATAGCTCCGCATTAATCTGCCGGTCAAGCATATTCAGAGCTGGAATATTGAGCTCGGAGACTATCCGTTCGCTCGGACTCTGCGGGTTACCGATCCATGCAAGTTCCTTGTCTCTGGTGTCGAACATATCGACGGTCCACATCAGATACTGTTGCTCCCAGCTTGCAGCAAGACTCCGCTGCAACCGCCCAATCCGGCGTCCTGCGCTGCCCGGCACGTGCGACACTGGGCGTTCTAACAAGCTGAAGAACTTTCGAGCACGAGGTGGAGTAGTAAGGCCACGCTGGAGGTATCTCGTCATCAAATAGCGACCGTACCCCGCAAACAGCTCATCACCTCCGTCTCCGTTCAGCACAACCTTTACGTGCTTGCTCGCGAACTCCGAGATCGCCATACTTGGAATTGCACTTGAGTCAGCGTAAGGCTGATCGTAATGCTTGACGACCTTCGGGATGAGCTCCGCTGGAGATAGCGGTAAGCTGACAGAATGACTCTTGAGACCAAACCTCTTCGCAGTCCGCTGCGCCACCATCGACTCGTCGTTCGCGAAACCCTCGAAACCAACTGTGAATGCGTCGACACCTATTCCGCCTTGCTTAGCAATCTCATACGCTACGACGCTGCTGTCAACTCCACCGGAAAGGAAAACGCCCACCGGCACATCTGAAACAAGTCTCTTCTTCGTCGCCGCGCCAACTAGCTCGCGAGTCTTCGCTTTGGCATCCTCGTAGCTTAGCCTCAACTTTGGCTCAAACGTGGGCGACCAGTATTGAGTGACTGTTGAACCAGCCGCACTCATTACCATCATGGAACCAGGCGCTATACAGCGAATCTCTTTGTAGATTGTGCCCGGCTGCGGTACAACACCGAAGGAAAGATAGTCAAAGATCGATTGATCCGAAACCGTCGCTGATATTCCTAGACGATCAAGCAGCGGAACTAGCCCCTTAAGCTCCGAAGCGAACGCCAGGCCGCCCCCAGGAACGTTAGCGTAATACAGCGGCTTCTTACCGAGCCGGTCGCGAGCCAACAGGAATACGCCTTCCTTCCTATCATAAAGCGCGATAGCGAACATGCCGTCGAGCTTATCTAGGAAAGCTGTACCGCACTCTTCATACAGATGCACCAGGACCTCTGAGTCGGCATCAGAGTTCAGAACGTGGCCACGTTCCCGCAGAGATTTTGCCAATTCCCGGTAGTTGTAAATTTCCCCGTTGAAGACAGCGACGACACCGCCGTCCTCTGAGTAGACGGGCTGCGAGCCGTGCTTTAAGTCAATGATAGATAACCGACACATGGCCAAGAACGTCCCCGGCCACTCGCCGTAACCGGTCTCGTCAGGGCCGCGATGTTTGAATGCCTCGATCGCCGAGAAAACAGCTTCTTGCAACGGCGCACCAGATCGATCCGATACCACTCCTGCTATTCCGCACATAGACCCGCCCTCCTCGCACTTTGGAGCCCTCGGATTGAAGACCCGGTCTTCCTTGCAACAGGTCATGCGCCACCCGCCGGGGTTGCCGGCAGGAACAGGGCACTAAAATGACTATTCCTCGTTAGAGTAGATGTACGGTTTTAGAGCGACTCATCACCCCACGAGTGTCGAGCACGCATGTGGCGGTCGCCTGAACTAAAGCCAAGTCGATCGATGAGTGCGGTTGCAACAGCACTACCAGATCCGCTTCGCCTAAAGCGACCTCTAGCTCCCGCTCTCCCTCCATCTGAGTCTCGCCGCCGAACTCCCACAATGGCACGAAAGGATCGTAGTAACGAATATCCGCGCCCCAAGCGTTGAGCCTGTTAGCGAGCGGTATGGCGGGACTTTCACGCTGGTCTGAAATGTCGGGCTTATAAGTAACCCCGAGCAACAAAATGCGCGAACCGTTAACTGGCTTTCGCTCGTTATTCAGAATGGCTCTGCACCGGTCGGCAACATACCAAGGAGCGGCATGGTTAATTTCCTCGGCGAGCTCGACCATCCTAAACGCATACCCGAGCTTTGCCTTCACCCTATGCGAAAGGTAGGACGGGTCAATTGGAATGCAATGACCCCCAACTCCCGGCCCGGGCCTAAACCCCATGAATCCAAACGGTTTAGTTGATGCCGCATCAATCGCGTCCCAGAGGTCAATCTCCAACTCCTGGCAGAAGCGAACCATCTCATTAACCAGCGCGATATTCACATGGCGAAACGTATTCTCCAATAGCTTCGCCATCTCCGCTTCCTTCGCCCCCTTAGCCGGAACTACCGTGTCAATAAACGAGGCGTAAAAGTCGCGAGCTTTTTCGGTGCACTGTTCGGTGATACCTCCGACGACTTTCGGCGTATTTTTTACGCCGTAAATCTGGTTCCCTGGATCAATTCGCTCGGGCGAA
This sequence comes from Dietzia cercidiphylli, assembly GCF_014145145.1. Lineage (GTDB taxonomy): Bacteria > Actinomycetota > Actinomycetes > Mycobacteriales > Mycobacteriaceae > Dietzia > Dietzia natronolimnaea. The sequence continues at coordinate 3,153 of NZ_JAALEA010000272.1, read as the reverse complement.
AAAGCAACATGTAGGTCTTTGCCAACCGTATAACCATTAGCAGTCACCAGCGGAGCAAAAATCTCCTCCGTGGTTCCCGGATAAGTAGTAGATTCGAGGATGCAAACTGCACCCGGCTGGACATGTTCGCCGATTGTTCTAGCGGTCGCCTCCACCGCCCGCAGATCGGGACCACCGTCTGCGCTCAAGGGGGTTGGCACACAAACAACCACGACGTCGGCTTCCCTTATGCATCTGGGATCCAAAGTGGCTTTGTAGCCGCCTTCTAGCCCAGCCGCAAGCATGCCGCTCGTCACATCGTCGATGTGCGACGTGCCTCTGTTTAGATTCTCAACGACCGTCTCGTTCAGGTCCAAACCGATCACTTCGTGACCAGCTTGCGCTGCTCGGAGCGCCATTGGCAGACCAACATAGCCCTGCCCGATTACAACCAGCGTACTCATTTATACTCCTCAACGAACCAGTTGAAAGTGCGGTCTAGTCCGATTTCTAGGGGGACCGGTATTACATTCGGAAACAGGCCGGTAAGCGTTCTATTTACCGCTTGAGAGTGCTTCACGTCTCCAGGTCTAGGGTCACGAAATTCAACTGTTGGCGCGCTATCGGCCAGCGAGCCAATCTGGCCGACGAGTTCTAGCAAAGAGGTATTGGTACCGAAGGCCAAGTTCACCGGCTCGGCATGCGTCACCTTTTTTTCTGCGGCTTCCAACAGCACTTCGCAAACAGTACCAACGTACGTAAAGTCTCTTGAATTCGTACCATCTCCGTTTATCGGCAAAGGCTGGTTTCTCAATAACGAGTCAATGAATATCGGGATAACCGCAGCGTAAACGTGACCCGCCCTCTGCCAGGGCCCGTAAACATTAAAAAACCGGAACGCCAGTGTGCTCATGCCGTACGCCTGCTGAAACGCCAATGCGTACTGTTCAGTTGCGAGCTTGCTTACAGCGTACGGGCTCATTGCTCGTACCCATTCTCTTTCGCTTTTGGGCATCGCAGGGTTCATTCCATAGACTGACGACGACGACGCGACCGAGACATGGCTTACGCTTGCGTCACGAGCAGCGAGAAGCACGTTAAGCGTGCCGGTCGCGTTTGCCTCATGAGTCGCTACAGGATCCTGAACGCTTCGCGGCACACTACCTAGCGCACCCAGGTGGACTACAGAATCGATCCCGTCCATGGCCGACGAAAGCGCCTGCTTATCCAGGAAGGAGTTTTTTCTGAAATCAACGTTCAGGCCATCGATGTTCCGCATGTTTCCTGTGCTGAGATCATCGATTATGCGCACTTCGTGACCCGCCACTGTCGCCATACGTGCGAGGTTGGAGCCAATGAAGCCGGCGCCCCCAGTAATAAGTATCTTCACGCTTTCTCCCATGATAATTTCGGCTTGGTGCTGGAATTCTCATCCAGCCATAACCGAGCATCTTCGTTCGTTTTTATCGACAGCACATAGCCTAAATCTAGGTCAACTGGGGGAACCCGCACTTCAGAGAGCGCTTCGTGCTTTTCCCCGACGACCGGGGTTTCGGAGTCGTCAAACAGCTCTTCTGCAAGCTTTTCGTTGTTTCGTAGCCCGGTGTACACGACCTCGATACTCTTCCCGGACTGCTCAATCAGCGTTCTAGCAACATCCGCAATTTTTACCGGCTCGCCCATATCAAGGACAAGGGTTTCGCCGCTGTCGCCGACAACCGCTGCTTGAAGAACCAATTGACAGGCCTCCTGAATTGTCATAAAGAACCGGTTGACTTCAGGGTCGGTAACTGTCAGCGGGCCCCCGTTCTCAATCTGTTTCTCAAATACAGTCAGCACCGAACCTCGAGATCCTAGTACGTTTCCGAATCGGACCGATACGTACTTTCCCTCGCTGCTACTAGCCGCCTTCGTCGCCGTCAGTTTTTCAGCGATTCGCTTACTAGTACCCAATGACGAACAGGGATTAGCTGCCTTGTCCGTCGAGATGTTTACGAATGTGGCTACTCCGGTACTCTCTGCTGCATCAAGCAAGTTCAGAGTACCCAGCACGTTTGTTTTCAAGGCTTCTAGAGGGTATCTCTCCAAAAGCGGCATATGCTTGAGTGCCGCAGCGTGGAACACGATCTCAGGTCGACGCTTAGCGAAAATGTCAATAATTGAATCGCGGTCTCGGATGGATGCGAGAATCGTATCATCGCCGTCCAGCATCGCCTGATCACTTATTGATAATTGTGCCGAGTGCAGGCCGGATTCATCCCGATCCAACATCATGAGCTCGGCCGGACGGAACCTAATGATTTGACGGCACAGCTCGGACCCTATCGATCCGCCGGCGCCAGTAACCAGTATTCGTTTCCCCCGAATATATTCTGCTATTTGCGTTTGGTTCAGCTTCGCCGGCTTGCGACCCAATAAATCATTTACGTTGATCTCTCGTAGTTCTGTCGCTGCCACACGCCCTGTCATCAACGAGTCCAACGGCGGCAGGACTAAGACATTTAGACCCGCGGCTTCAGCTCTGTCGCGAACGTCTATCAAGTCGTCGCCAGGTAGACTCGGCACGGCGACAATGAGCGTTCCTGCTCCGGTCCGCGTTGCTAGTGCCTCGAGATAGTCACGACCGCCATGCACCCGCACGCCTTCGATTACCATATTCCGTTTGCTCGGGTCATCGTCCAAAATGCCAACTGGGTTGTATTTCGAGGTCACTGATCTTCGGAATTGGCGGACAAGCTGCCTTCCCCCGCTTCCTGCCCCGAATACTATCACCGCTTCAGCGTCTTTCGCGGCCCCGGCACCGAAAAGCTCTTTAGCACGCACCAGCGATCTTAATATCAAAGCCGCGAGTACGATCAACGCCCCGGTTATTAAGGGAACCGACCTCGGAATCTCCCCGTTTTCGCCAATAATCGCGTGGCCCACGAATACCAGGAAGGCGGATCCAATAAACACCATCGACAGCACGCCACTCTCTAGCACGCTTCCGGGGACAAACCGCCCTCTATATAGACCAACGAACCATCCGACGCCGCAACCTAACACCACAAAGCCGATCAGAACCGCGTAGAAGCGCTGCGTCCCCATCGAATTCGCGACTTGCGCTACTGAGAAATCGAAACGCATCCACAGCGCTAAGGTGAATGCCGTTGCCCAAAGAATGGAGTCAGCTAG
>NZ_JAALEA010000271.1 GCF_014145145.1 Dietzia cercidiphylli | reverse complement strand
CGGGCCAGCCGCGTGGCGGCGATCGACGCAGGGCCAGCCGCGCCGCCGGCTGAGTCCCGCCGCCGACCGATCAGCCGCCGGCCGTCACCCGAACACGGTGATGGTCTGGCGGCTGATCGCCGTCAGGGCCCCGTCCGGTCGCCACATCATGGCGTGGGTGTGCGCGTACCCGTCGCGGGAGGCATCGGTGGTCGCCTCGTAGGCGAACAGCGCCTCCGGCGGGATCGTGTCGGGGCCGATCTCCGCCACCAGCTCCAGCGTCCAGGTCAGGCTGCTGGCGGGTGCGAACCCGGACAGCATCTGGATGGTCGCGGGCGGCCACGCGTCCGCGAGCACCAGCAGATGCTCCTCGTGGAACTCCTCCGGGGCCTCGCGCAGCTGCGCCCAGCCCGAGAGGTCTCCGGTCTCGGCTCCGCTGAACGGTAGGGCGCCGCCGACCTGCCTCAACGCGAGGAACCGGTAGAACTCCGGGGTCATCTTCTCGATGTAGGGGAACGGCTCGATGGTCCCGGGCTCGGGCAACTCCGGCATGGGATGCCTCGGGGGCACGACGATGGTCGACTCGCGGTGCTTCCCGAACGCCGCGAGCGCCGTGGCGACGATCGCTCCGTCCTGCCGCAGCGTGGCCTGGGCCTGCGTCACGTTCTTCCCGACCCGCAGGATCTCGGCGTGGACCTCGACCGGGCCCGGCGTGGCGGGACCGACGAACGAGACGGTGAACGACCTCAACGGATGTAAAGACCCCGACGCCGACCCGGCCGCGTCCTTCAGGCGACCCTTGATCGACGCGAGGAGCAGGGCCCCGGTCAGGCCTCCGTAGATCGCGCGGCCCTGCGTCCAACCGTCCGTGATCTCGACGCTCCCGCCGCGCGAGGCGGACTCCAGCATGCTCTTCAGCGACATGCCGGACAGTCTGCCAAAGCGGTCAGCGGACCAGTTGGGGGCGCCCCTTGTTCCGGAACGCGGCCAGGGCCGTCGCCAGGCCCGGCATCTGCGGCATCCGGTCGAACATCTTCTCGCTGCGGGTCTCCGCCGCGTCGTCGGCGGTCCGGTGCAGGTACTTGTCGGGCAGGGAGAGCCGGGCGATGGTGCGCCACGACTGCAGGTACTGCTTCCACAGCGGCCCGCTCACGTACGGCAGGTCGTACCGCTCGCACAGGTCCCGGACCCGCAGCGAGATCTCCGAGTACCGGTTGGACGGCAGGTCGGGGAACATGTGGTGCTCGATCTGGAACGACAGGTTGCCCGACATGAGGTTCATGACGGGGCCGCCGTCGAGGTTGGCGCTGCCGAGCATCTGGCGCAGGTACCACTCGGCCTGCGTCTCGTTCTTCACGTCCTTGGGGGTGAACTTCTCCGCCCCGTCCGGGAAGTGGCCGCAGAAGATCACCGCGTTGGTCCAGATGTTGCGGATGATGTTCGCGGTGACGGTCGCCGTGAGCGCCTGCCGGCCGGACGGCCCCGCGAGCACGGGGAACAGGACGTAGTCCTTGAGGACCTGCTTGCCCGCCTTCCGCAGGAACGCCTTGGCGGTACGGCGGTCGGCGGGCGTGGCACCGGAACCCGGGAACGCGTCCTGGAACCGGACGTGCTGCAGCCCGATCCCCCATTCGAACCCCAGCATCAACACGGTGTTGATCAGGAGGTTGGCGGAGTACCGGGGCTCCCACGGCACGTCACGCGTGACCCGCAGGACGCCGAACCCCACGTCGTCGTCCAGCCCGACGATGTTCGTGAACTTGTGATGGAGGTAGTTGTGGGTGTGCTTCCAGTCGGCGGAGCTGCCGACCAGGTCCCACTCCCACGTGGTGGAGTGGATCTCCGGATCGTTCATCCAGTCCCACTGTCCGTGCAGGACGTTGTGACCGATCTCCATGTTCTCGAGGATCTTGGCGACGGCCAGGGCTCCCGTGCCGAGCGCCCAGGCCGTGCGGTTGCGGGCGCCGAGATACAGGACGGCACGGGCTCCCAGTTCGATCCCCCGCTGCAGCCGGATCACGCTGTGGATGTAGCGGTAGTCCCGCTCCCCGCGAGAGGCGATGACGTCGGCCCTGATCGCGTCGAGTTCCCGCCCCAGCTCGTCGATCTGCTCGGGAGAGAGGTGCGCGTACTCGCCTACATCAGAAATGGCCATGGATCAACTCTAGGCCTGACTGGCACCCACGGCTACCCGGGAGTAGGCACGCGCTGGGAATACGTGACCAACGGCACTCGGCCGCCGACATCTCAGTCGTTCCAGGCCCGGCGCAGCACGTCCAACGTGCCGTGGACCCGCTCGCGGGTCGACCCCACGGGGGCGATCATCAGCTCGTCCGCGCCCGCGCGTCCGGCGAAGTCGCGCAGGTAGTCGCGCACCTCGGGGCCGTCCCCCACGGCGGTGTAGGTGATCATGTGCAGGATCTGGCGACCGGCGGCCGACTCCATCACCATGTCCAGCTCCTCGTCCGAGAAGTGGCGCCCGCGACCGGCCATGAGCTTGACGCGCTGGCGGCGGTACCAGTGCAGTTCGCGGGCCGCGCGCCCGGTGTCGTCGTCGGCCACCACGTTGACCGCGGCGATCATGTACGGCTCGGCCAGCTGGTCGCTGGGCTCGAACCGGTCGCGGTAGACCGCCGAGGCCTGCTCGAGCGCATCGGGCGCGAAGTGCGAGGCGAACGCGTACGGCAGGCCGAACTTCGCGGCGAGCTGGGCGCCGAACAACGAGGATCCGAGGATGTAGAGGGGAACCCTGGTGCCCCGGCCCGGGGTTGCGATGATCCCGCGGGTGCGGGCGAGGTCCGACGGGGAGTCCCCCAGGAAGGCCTGCAGTTCGCGCACGTCGTCGGGAAAGCGCTCGGCGGCCGACGGCTCGCGACGCAGGGCGCGGAACGTCTGCTGGTCGGTGCCGGGCGCGCGCCCCAGCCCCAGATCGATCCTGTCCGGGTGCAGCTCGGCGAGCGTGCCGAACTGCTCGGCGATCACGAGCGGCGAGTGGTTGGGCAGCATCACCCCACCGGAGCCCAGGCGGATCCGCTCGGTCTGGGAGGCGATGTGCGCCATGAGCACCGCCGGCGCCGAGGAGGCGATGGACCCCATGTTGTGGTGCTCGGAGTACCAGACCCTCTCGTAGTCCAGCTCCTCGGCCCTGCGCGCCAACGCCACCGAGTCCTGCAGCGCCTCCCCGACGGACTGACCGGGGCGGACGGAGGCGAAATCGATCACGGACAGGGGCATCGGGGAGGGGGTCATGACCGGTCCAACCCACGCCCCGCGGGACCTATTCCGTCCCGTGTCCGGCCGGGGGCGGCACACTGGGGGTATGTCCGCACCCGGCTCCGGTTCCAGTTCCAGTTCCGTCGACATCGTGCACCTGGTCTCGGAGATGCGCAGGTCCGAACCGCTCGTGCACTGCCTGACCAACTCGGTGGTCCGCCAGATCACGGCCGACGTTCTTCTGGCGGCCGGTGCGGCTCCCGCGATGGTCGACCACCCCGAGGAGGCCGCCGACTTCGCCGCGGTCGCCTCCGGAGTGCTGGTCAACGTGGGCAACCCGACAGCCGAGCAGGTCGAGGGCATGCACGCCGCGATCGGCTCGGCGCGGGAGCACGGCACGCCGTGGGTCCTCGATCCGGTGGCGGTGGGCGGTCTGACGCTGCGCACCGGGCTCGCCACC
>NZ_JAALEA010000270.1 GCF_014145145.1 Dietzia cercidiphylli | reverse complement strand
GCCGACGGCGCCCCGCGGCGTCGGCGTCGGCGGCGGCGCCCCTCGTCGTCGTCCGACTCCACCGGTCGGGACTGACCCGACCCCCACCCCCTGGAAGGCACGTGCGCACACTCAGGAGCGGGTCCGGACGCCGTCTGCCGTTCGTCGACGTCCCCCCCGAACGCCGGACGCGACGAGATCTGGTCACCGCCGCGGTGATCGCCGTCGTCATGGTGCTGGCGGCGGTCGCCGTGCTGCTGTCCGGGAGCGCGACCGGGTCTGAGCTGCGTGCCGCGGACGCGGAGCAGCCCGAGTACGGCCCGGCCACCGATCCCCCCACGTCGCTCCAACCGCTCTGGATGCACGGCTCCGCCGGGACCGGCCCCCCGCTCACCACCAAGGGCAACCTCGTCACCGTCTCCCCGGACGGGGTGCTGGTCGGCCGGGACGCGGGTTCCGGGGAGGAGAGCTGGTCCTACACGCACGCGGGGCGGTTCTGTGCCGGAGCGTTCTACGCCGATCGACTCGTCGCCGCGTTCGACGGCGCCTCCGGGTGCAGTGACGTGACGTCCCTCGACCCGACCCGCCAGGAGTACGCGAGCACCAGACAGAGTGTGTATCCGGACTCGATGGAACTCACCGGCTCGTGGAAGCACGTCCTGGCGTTCAGCCCGGACCGCCTCGAGATCTGGCGCGACGACCTGGTCCGGACGGTCGAGTACGGGGCCGTGGAGGCTCCGCAGGAGGCCGGGATGCAACCCCGCACCGGGTGCACCCTCGTGACCGCGGATCTCACCGACGAGCGCTTCGCCGTGACGGAGCGCTGCCCCGGCGAGGACTCCGTCAGGCTGACGATCTCGAAGACCGTCCCCGAGGACAATCGCGCCCCCGAGGAGATCGCCTCGGACCCGACCGGTGCCGACGGTCTGTGGATCATCGAGGTGACCGAGCAGGGGGTCCTGGCGCTCCGGAACCAGGGCCCCGACTGGACCGTCGAGTGGTTCACCTCCCCCACCGAACACTCGACCGTGCTCGCTCTGGAGGGTGAGCCGGCCGTGCTGCCCTCGCACGAGTCCGTCTCGGGCGACAGCGCTCAGGTGAGATGGTTCGACGGACGTTCCACGCACGCCTTCGACGGGCCGTCCGGGAGATACTCGTGGACCCTGGGCGGGTCGACGGGCCCCGGACTGACCGGGGGCTGGTCCGCCGACCCCGCGGCCCATGCGACGGGCGAGTGGGTGCTGGTGCCGGTCGCCGACGGGCTCGCGCTCCTGGACCACGACACCGGGCGCGAGGTCCGTCGCCTGGCCGGGCAGGCGGCACCGGGACCGGGCGTGACGGGGCTCGCCCAGATCGGCGACATCCTGTACGAACGCCACGCGGGAGAGATCCGCGCGTACAAGCTCGTCGCCTGACCCCCCGGGGTGGATACGGGAGCCGTGCGGGTCGGCAGGGTCAGACGGCGTACCACTCGATCGCGTCCCTGCGGAACAGCGACACCAGCGCGACAGCGCAGACCACGGCGAGGATCAGACCGGCGAGGTACTGGTCCGATCCCACCCCCACGTACCAGGCCACGAACAGCAACAACAACTCCGCGATCACCACGAGTCCACGGCCCCACCGTCGACCCCGCAACAGGCCCACACCGGCCGCGAGAAGGCCGCCCCCGAGGATCGCGAACCACACCGCGGTGCCGTAGCCACTGATGACGACGGTCTCCTCGCGATGGCCTCCGGCCGCCCGGATGGCGAGGGCCACGGCCACTCCGACGCCGATGAGGCCCTGCGCGGAGGAGATCCACCCGGCCAGGCGCACGGGCGTGGGGATCGCGGTGCGGGGATCGAGGCGATCCGGCGGGGGGCGGTGGTCGTCAGGTCGGCTCACGTTCACCTCCACAGGGTATGTCGCGGTGACGGCCGGGCCCGCACCACCCTTGCGGACTGGACTCCGATTAACCCATTACAGCCTCTGGCGTGCGATTTCGGTTCGATTTGACAACCGGGGTGACCTTTGCCACATCGCGGCGGGAGAGGGTTGACTTGTCATGGAATCGTGGCACGATCATTCGTAACAGCGCAGACGCACATTGTTTGCCTTGCCTTAACCGGGAGCTGCTCCTCACGGAGCGAGCCCTCGGAACGGGTACACCCCCACCACATCACCGGATGTGACACAGCGCGTACGTCCGCGTGCCGATCCTCGCAGATCGGCGCGTCGCCGGCGTCTTCCCGTGTCCGGTTGACCCGATAACGGTCTCGTAACCGTAAGGAGTTCCCATGGACTGGCGCCACAAGGCCATCTGCCGCGACGAGGATCCCGAGCTGTTCTTCCCCGTCGGCAATTCCGGACCCGCCCTCGCGCAGATCGCCGAGGCGAAGATCGTCTGTAACCGTTGCCCCGTCACCTCCGAGTGCCTGGCCTGGGCCCTCGAGTCCGGCCAGGACGCGGGCGTCTGGGGCGGCATGAGCGAGGACGAGCGTCGCGCGCTCAAGCGTCGCCGCGCCCGCACCCGCACCGCGGTCTGATCACCGCCACCTGATCACCGCATTCTGGTGACCGCGCTCCCACGGTACGCGGTCCGGTCGGCGACCTGAACGGACGCCCGACCCCACGAGAACGACGAAGGCCGGTTCCCCTCCCGCGCGGGAGGGGAACCGGCCTTCGTCGTGACGGTCGATCGTCAGCCGATGACGGCGATGAGGTCTCCGGCCTGGATGACGTCGCCGGGGGCGACGGCCACCTCGGTGACGGTGCCGGCCGTCTCGCACAACACCGGGATCTCCATCTTCATGGACTCGAGGAGCACGATCGTGTCACCCTCGGCGACCTCGGTGCCGACGGCTGCGACGACCTCCATGACATTCGCGACCATCTCGGCACGGACCTGTTCAGTCATTCGGATGTTCCTCTGCTTTCCTCACGCGGCGGCCCCCGGACTCCTCAATGCAACCACACGGGGGTTCTCATGGGAGACTTGTACACCGACGAAAGGAGGCGACCATGGGCAAGCGTGGCCGCAAGAGGCGGGATCGCCGCAAGAAGAACGCCAACCACGGCAAGCGTCCGAACAGCTGAGTCCGGACCATCAGAACCGAGCGAGGGGCGGACACCGTGTCGGTGTCCGCCCCTCGCCTCGTCTCCGGTGAGGTCAGTGCGGGTCCCGCCGGTGGACGGTCGTGGTCCGGTGCACCACCGTCGTCCCGTCGGAATCGGTCGTGGTGACCGTGGTGCGTCGGATCTCCACCATGAGTCGTTCCCTCAACCCCGACGGCGCCTTCTCGCAACACGAGCGGGACAACTTGGCCTTGAGCCGCCGCTCCGAGAGGAAGAGTTCACGGCAGGGCGGACACCCGGCGAGGTGATGCTCGAGCCTCGAACGACAGGCGTCGTCGCACTCGAGGTCCACCAGCAGGGACAGGTCGCGCCGGGCGGCCTCACAGTCGATCTGGTCGAGCCGCGGGTCGTGTTCCCTCGTCACTTCGCGCCCTCCGTCCTGTCACGACCGAAGCCACGCTCGGTCGCCACGTCCCGGAGCAGCTCGCGGAGCTGCTTGCGTCCTCGGTGGAGGCGTGACATCACGGTCCCCAACGGGGTGTCCATGATCTCGGCGATCTCCTTGTACGGCAGGTCCTGGACGTCCGCGTAGTACACGGCCATCCGGAACTCCTCGGGGAGCTGGGCGAGCGCGGACCGGATCTCGTCGTCCGGCAGCAGTTCCATCGCCTCGACCTCCGCCGAGCGCAGGCCGGTGGAGGTGTGCTCCGCCGCCGCCGCCAGCTGCCAGTCCGTGATCTCCTCGGTCGGATACTGGGCGGGTTGGCGCTGCCGCTTGCGGTAGTGGTTGATGTACGCGTTGGTGAGGATGCGGTGCATCCAGGCCCGGAAGTTGGTCCCGGGCTTGAAGGAGTGGAAACCCGCGTACGCCTTCGCGTACGCCTCCTGCACCAGGTCCTCCGCATCGGCCGGGTTGCGGGTCATCCGCAGCGCGGCACCGTACAACTGATCGAGGAGCGGCATGGCCAACTCCTCGAACTGTTCGGCGCGTTGGTCGGACTCGTCGGGCTGCAACTCGGTCGGCAACCGGTACTCCTCACCTGTCGATGACCCGGAGTCTATCCGCACGCCGGGGGCGTCGAGGACCGCGGTCCGCATCGCACCCTCCTCTCCCGATCCCGGGGACAGTCCCGGGTACCTGCTCTCCTCAACGCCGTCCACGGTCACGCTATTCCGGCCGGTGCCGTCACTAGGCTGGGCAGGATGAGCCGTAAGCGCACGGGACACGGGAAGTCCGACTCGGCGGCGACCCCCGCCATCGCCGCACTCCGGTCCGCCGGGGTCGACCACGAGGTGCACACCTACGACGTGGGAAGCGGCGCGTTCGGCGACGAGGCCGCCCGCGTCATGGGCGAGCGACTCGGGATCGACGCCGCCAGGGTGTTCAAGACCCTGGTGCTCGCCACCGCCCGCCCCCCGGCGGGCACCCGGATCCCGCTGGCTGTCGCGGTCCTGCCGGTCACGGCGATGCTCGACCTCAAGGCGGCGGCCGCCGCGCTGTCCTCCGGGAAGGCCTCGCTCGCCCCCGTCGACGTCGCGGAGAAGGCCACCGGGTACGTGGTCGGCGGAGTGTCCCCCCTCGGGCAGAAGAGGTCGCTGGCGACCGTGGTCGACAGCTCCGCGTGGGATCACCCCACGATCCTGTGCAGCGCCGGCCGTCGGGGGTGGGAGATCGAACTGGCACCCGCGGACCTCGTCGGCCTCACGGGAGCCACGGCGGCGTCGATCGCCGCCCGGTGACGCCGTGCTAGAAGAGCATCCCGGCGGACGGGTCCACCGGCCGGACCAGTTCCGGGCCCTCGTTCCTGACGTTGGAGACCGCGCGTGAGACCGGCCTGATCTCCACCGAGTCGGCCCACTGCCCCAGGTCGCCGCCCGCGCCGTCGACCAGGGCCCTCGGGTCACCGATCACGGAGGGGTCGAGCCAGTCGGAGACCACGGACGGGTGCACCACGAGCGGCATGCGGTCGTGGACGCGGCGCAGCGGTCCGAGCGCCTCGGTGGTGAGGATCGTGCACGACAACTGCGTGACGGTCTGGTCGCCGGGGTCACGCCGGGCCTCCCACAGCCCCGCCATGAGCAGCCCCTCGTCGCCGGGCAGGCTCATGTGGAACGGCTGCTTGGGGCCCGCCCTGCCGCCGGGCGTCGCCGGCTCCCCCGGGACCCACTCGTACCAGCCGTCCATCGGGACCACGCAGTGGCGCCGCGCGACGGCGGTACGGAAGGAGGGCTTCTCGAACGCCGTCTCGACCCGCGCGTTGAACAGGGTGGGCAGCCTGCCCGGGTCCCTGGCCCAGGACGGCACCAGGCCCCAGCGCATGGCACGCAGGATCCGTCGGGGGCCGGCGGGATCGTCGAGGCGTTCGCGCGGGGCGTCCAGGACGAGGGCGGGGACGGTGGTGGTGGGCGCGATGTTGAACCTCGGGGAGACCGGGCCCCGGTCGGGCCACAACCCCGGTGGCGGCGAGGACGCCTCGTCGACGGCATCGAGCTCCACGGCGAGTCGCGCCGGATCCGAGGAGAGGGAGAACCGTCCACACATGCGGTCCATCCTCCCACCCGGACCGGGCGGGATCGGGGTCGATGCGCGACAATGACCAGGTGAGTCATTGGAACGCCCCCGTCGCCGGCACTCCCGTGGAGGCCGTCGTCCCCGTACCCGGGTCCAAGTCGCTGACCAACCGCGCCCTGGTCCTGGCCGCGCTGGCCGACGCCCCCGCCCGGCTGAGCGGGACGTTGCGCAGCCGGGACACCGACCTGATGATCGGGGCGCTCACCGCGCTCGGCACCCGGATCGAGGGCCCCACGGGGCCGCCCGCGCCGGGC
>NZ_JAALEA010000026.1 GCF_014145145.1 Dietzia cercidiphylli | reverse complement strand
CGGTGCGAGTGAGGCTCCCTGTTCGAGGGGGACGCCGACGTCGCGGAGTTCCCGCTTGTCCCGTTCGAACATCCTCAGGTAGGCGGCCTCGTTCTCGCAGTCGTCGTATCCCTGGACCATCCTGCGGATCTCGCCCGCGGACAGGTAGGCGCTGGTCGACCGCAGGCAGATGACGAGGTTGACCAGTCGTTGCGACTTGGAGGTGGACACGGGCAGGACGCTATCGCCCGAGCGCGGCGATGAGGTCGTCGACACGCGGGTCCTCCGCTGCGAACGGGTCGGTGAGAGCGACCGTGGGCAGGGTGCCGTCGGCGACCTTCAGATGCACCCAGTCCACCGTGTAGTCGCGTCCGGCCCCGGCGGCCGCGGAGATGAATCGACCTCGCAGTGCCGCGCGGGTGGTCTCCGGCGCGGAGTGCCGGGCCCTGTCGATCTCGAGGTCGTCCACGACCCGTGAGACCAGGCCGCGGCGCTCGAGCACCGAGTGCAACCCACGTCCCGGTCGGATGTCGTGGTAGGTCAGGTCGATCTGGGCGAGCCTGGGGTGATCGAGGTCGGCCCCGGTCCGGTCCTGTACCTGTCGGATCAGCCGGAGCTTCGCGGCCCAGTCGATGTCCGCGGCGATCGCGTCGTGGTCACCGGACTCGACCGCGTCGAGGACCCGTTCCCACAGGGCCACGCATCGCTCCACGACCGGGCGGTCGTCGCGCTCCCACCCGCCGCGAGCGAGGTGGCGGTGGACGGCGGCCAGGAACTCCCGCTGGATCTCCAGGGCGGTCATCGTGGTGCCGTCGGTGAGCCCGACCGGCCGGGTTCCGGTGAGGTCGCGGCTGATCTCCCTGATCGCGCGGACCGGGTGGGCGATCGCCATCGGACGCAGCTCGACGCCGGCCTCGAGCATCTCCAGCACGAGCCGGGTGCTGGCGATCTTGAGCAGTGTCGTGGTCTCGATCATGTTGGAGTCGCCCACGATCACGTGCATCCGCCTGAACCGGGTCGAGTCCGCGTGCGGCTCGTCACGGGTGTTGATGAGCGGCCGCGAACGCGTGGTGGCCGAGGAGACGCCGTCCCACATGTGTTCGGCGCGCTGGGAGAAGCAGAATGTCGGACCCTCGTCCTCCGCGACGCCCACCCCGGCCGGGGTCCCGGGCAGGATCTTGCCCGCGCCGCAGATCAGTTGGCGGCTCACCAGGAACGGCAGCAGGGTGGTGGCCATGCTCCTGACCTGGGTCGAGCGGTCCAGAAGGTAGTTCTCGTGGGACCCGTAGGAGTTCCCGACCGTATCGGTGTTGTTCTTGAACAGGTAGACCTTGGCATCGATCCCCTCGGTCGCGAGCGACTGCTCGGCACGGACGGCGAGATCGTCGATGATCCGCTCCCCCGCCCTGTCGTGGGCCACGATCTGCTGCAGGCCGTCGCACTCCGCGGTCGCGTACTCGGGATGGGAGCCGACGTCCAGGTAGAGGCGGGACCCGTTCTCGAGGAACACGTTCGAGCTGCGCCACCGCTCGACGACGGGCCGGAAGAAGTACCGGGCGATCTCGTCGGGCCCGAGCGATCGCGAGCCCTCGCCACCGACGCTGGTGATCCCGAACTCCGTCTCGATCCCGACGATGCGACGGATCATGGCTGTCTACTGCCCGCCCTTCTGGACGTAGGACTTCACGAACTCCTCGGCGTTGGTCTCGAGGATGTCGTCGATCTCGTCGAGGAGGGAATCGGCGGACGAGGTCTGGGCGGTCTTGGCGACCTGCCCGGCCTCGTCGTCCGACTCGCCTGCGCCGCCGGCGCTCTTCTGGATCTGGGACATGGTGTGGGCTGCTCCTGTGTCGGTGTAGGCGGGGTGGACGGGGTGCTCAGTGGACAGGCGGGCCGTCGGGGCTGAGGAAGTCCGGGTGGGCGTCGCAGTGGGCCCGGGTCCCCGTGTACGGGTCGGCCAGGTCGACGTGACGGTGGTCGCCGCGGGAATCGACGACGACGACGTGATCCCATCCCGCGGCGTGGATGCGGTCGCCGAGCTCGGCCAGGAAGCGACCCCTGGCCCAGGCCCGCGTGGACTCGGGAGGGGTCGTGATCGCGGCCTCCACCTGTGCCTCGGTGACCAGTCTGCGCATGGCCCCCTTGCTCACGAGACGGTTGTAGAGTCCGCGGTCGGGGTCGATGTCGTGGTACTGGACGTCGATGAGGGCGAGTCGCGCGTGGTCCCATCCCAGCGAGTCCCGTGTCCGGAACCCCTCCAGGAGCCGGAGTTTGGCCGGCCAGTCGAGCCGGTCGGCGCATGACATCGGGTTCTGCTCGAGCGCGTCGAGGATCTCCCGCCACTCGGCCAGGACCTCGACGGCCCATCCGGGACGGCCCGTGCCGTCCCCGACGAGCGCGGAGACGCGGCCGAGGATCTCCCGCTGGAGGGCGATCCCCGTGAACTCCCGTCCGTCGGGCAGGGCGACGGTGGCGGTGAGGGTCGGGTCGTGGCTGATGATGTGCACCGCCTCGACCGGGTCGACCGGGACCAGGTCGGAGAAGTCGACTCCGGCCTCGATCGCGTCGAGCACGAGGCAGGTGGTGCCGATCTTGAGGTACGTGGCCAGCTCGGACATGGTCGCGTCGCCGATGATGACGTGGAGACGCCGCCATGTCTCATCCGGGGCGTGCGGCTCGTCGCGGGTGTTGATGATCCCGCGGCGCAGTGTGGTCTCGAGTCCGGTGAGGACCTCGATGTAGTCGGCACGCTGGGAGAGCTGGAAACCCGCCTCCTCGCCGGACTGGCCGAGGCCGACGCGACCGGCCCCGCAGTACACCTGGCGGGAGAGCAGATGCGGCGCCAGGCTCATCGTCAGGGCGTCGAAGTCGACGTCGCGACGCACGAGGTAGTTCTCGTGGGCGCCGTAGGACGCGCCCTTGCCGTCGACGTTGTTCTTGTAGAGCTTGAGCTCGGCGTTGCCCTCGACGGCGGACGACTCGCGGCCGGCCCGGTGCATGATCCGTTCCCCCGCCTTGTCCCAGATCACGGCGTCGATCGGCGAGTCCACCTCGGGCGACGAGTACTCGGGGTGCGCGTGGTCGACGTAGAAGCGTGCGCCGTTGGTCAGTACCCGGTTGGTCACCCCGAACTCGCTGGGGTCGTAGGCGCGGGCGGAGCCGAGATCGAACCCCCGGGCGTCGCGGAGGGGTGATTCGGACCCGTAGCCCCAGCGGGTCCCGTCGGTCGCCCCGGAACCCTCACCCGGGTCGGTGTAGGCCTTGACCACCTGGGTCGAGGTGACCACCGAACTGAGCAGCGGCTGGCCCACCGCGACTATCCCGAACTCGATCTCGGTCCCGATCACCCGGCCACGCATGCTCTCGCCGGACGTGGTCCGGACGGGCGGGGTCACCGGTCGTCCTCCCGGCTCGGGACGGTGACCTCGACCACGCGTTCACCGCGGACGCCCGTCAGACGCGCCCACTCCTGCGGGTTG
Organism: Dietzia cercidiphylli; assembly: GCF_014145145.1. Lineage (GTDB taxonomy): Bacteria > Actinomycetota > Actinomycetes > Mycobacteriales > Mycobacteriaceae > Dietzia > Dietzia natronolimnaea. The sequence continues at coordinate 23,480 of NZ_JAALEA010000026.1, read as the reverse complement.
GAGGTGTTGGGCAGGTCGGTGTTCTCCGCGAACTCCGCGTCGACGGCGTCGAGGAAGTCGTCGGTCGTCAGACCCTGCCCGGTGCCGTGCACGATGTCCTTGATCGCGAGCTTCTTGGCCCGGTCCACGATGTTGCGCAGCATCGCCCCGGAGGTCAGGTCCGCGAGGTACAGGGACGACCGGCGGCCCGATGCGTAGACCAGATGGACGTAGGTCGTGGACTCGTCCCTGGTGTAGAGCCGGTCGACGATGCGCGAGATGAGACCCCGGACGTGCTCGGCGCCATCGGTCGAACCGACCTCGTCCGGGTCGAAACGAAGGTCGGGGGTGATGTACTTGGCCAGGATGTCGGCCGCGGCGTCGGCGTCCGGCCGGTCGATGCGGATCTTGAGATCGAGACGCCCCGGTCGCAGGATCGCCGGGTCGATCATGTCCTCCCGGTTGGAGGCACCGATCACGATGACGTTGCGCAGGTCCTCCACGCCGTCGATCTCGGCGAGGAGCTGCGGGACGATCGTGGTCTCCATGTCCGAGGAGATGCCCGACCCGCGGGTGCGGAAGATCGAGTCCATCTCGTCGAAGAAGACGATCACCGGGTTGCCCTCGGTCGCCTTCTCCCGCGCCCGCTCGAAGATCGACCGGATGTGTCGCTCGGTCTCTCCCACGTACTTGTTGAGCAGTTCCGGGCCCTTGATGGAGAGGAAGTACGAGTTGGGGTACCGGCCGTCGGTGACGTCCTGTCCGCGCGACTTCGCGGAGGCCAGCGCCAGCGAGTGCGCGACCGCCTTGGCGATCAGGGTCTTTCCGCACCCGGGAGGGCCGTAGAGGAGGACGCCCTTGGGCGGGGAGAGATGGAACTCGCGGTACAGGTCGTGATGGATGAAGGGCAGTTCGATGGCGTCACGGATCTGCTCGATCTGGGGGCCGAGACCGCCGATGTCGGAGTACTCGACCATCGGGATCTCCTCGAGCAGGAGCTCGTCGACCTCGGCCTTGGGCACGACCTCGAACGCCACGCCGGCCTTGGGGTCCACCAGGACCGCGTCGCCCGGGCGCACCGGAGCCGGGTGATCGGCGGTCCGCCCGCCGCGCAGGCCGGTCGCCAGATGCACGACGTGCTCCTCGTCGTTGCCCATCACCACGCGGGCCCGCACGCCGTCGGCCAGGACGTCCCGGAAGACGGCGGTCACGCCCGTGACCGGGAGTCCGGTGCAGGCCTCGATGACGGTCATGGCCTCGTTGAGCCGGACGGTGGCCCCCGCCGAGAGGACGGAGGCGTCGACCCCGGGCGCGAGAGTGAGCCGCATCCGCCGACCGGCGGCCATGACCTCGGCGGTCTCGGCGTCCGTCGGTTCCTGCAGCACGATCCCGTAGGTGCTGGGCGGTGTGCCGAGGCGCTCGACCTCGCCCTTGAGGGCCTCCAGCTGATCACGGGAGTCCTTGAGGAGCTCGGCGAGCCTGACGTTGCGGGCGCCGAGGGCGTCGATCTTGACCGACTTCTCGCGGTCCGTGCGGGCCCCCTCGTCGACCGCCCTGCGCAGCCGCGCGAGCTCGACCCGGTCCAGCGTCACGCTGTCGCCGCCCCGCTCGTCCGGGGAACGTCCCTCGGTCACCTCGATCACCTGCCCTCCGACTCTCGGACGACACCCTCGTCGTCGTCGCCTCCACCCTATCGCCGGGGTGAGTGGCCGCGTGAGGGGCGGGTGAGTGCGACTCCTCGGGCCGAACTCAGTGCTTGCCGGCCCGGCGCCTGGGCTTGAGCGTGGTCACGCCCTCCGCGAGTCGACGGGCGGTGACCAGGAACGCGGTGTGGCCCTGGATGCGGTGCTCGGGGCGGACGGCCAGGCCCACCACGTGCCACCCGCGGTTGATCGACTCCCACGCCCGGGGTTCGGTCCAGCACTCCTGGCGCCGGAGCGCCTCCACGACGTCCGACATCTGGGTGGTGGTGGCCACGTACACCACCAGGACCCCCCCGGGCACCAGCACGTCGCTCACCGTGGGCAGGCACTCCCAGGGCGCGAGCATGTCCAGCACCACCCGGTCGACCTGTCCGCCCAGGGCCTCGACCGACGTCTCCGCCAGGTCGGCGACCCGCAGGTCCCAGTTCTCGGGGTGTTCGCCGTAGAAGGTCCGGACGTTGCGCTCGGCGTGCTCGGCGTGGTCCTCGCGGATCTCGTACGACAACACCCGGCCCCCGGGGCCCACCGCACGCAGCAGCGAACAGGTCAGGGCGCCGGAACCCGCGCCCGCCTCGAGCACCCGTGCGCCGGGGAACACGTCGCCCTCGTGGACGATCTGTGCGGCGTCCTTGGGGTAGATGACCTGGGCGCCGCGCGGCATCGACAGGACGTAGTCGGTGAGCAGCGGACGTAGCGCCAGGTAGTCGGCATCCCCGGACGACCTGACGATCGACCCCTCCGGGGTACCGATCAGGTCGTCGTGGCGGACGGCGCCGTGGTGGGTGAAGAACTCGGCTCCCTCGACCAGGACGACGGTGTACTTGCGTCCCTTGGTGTCGGTGAGCTGGACGCGGTCGCCGATGACGAACGGGCCGGATCGCTGCACAGTGGACCTCCAGGGGACGGCGGCCGGTTGTCCGACCGGTTGTCTACCCTGCCAGGTGTGACGGATCCCCTGGAAATCGGCGGCAGTGGTACCCCGGCCTCCCCGGCCGATCCGGAGGGCGTGCCCCCGCCGGAGCGCAGGCCCCTGGCGTTGTCGGCGTCGCGGGCGGCGGACTTCCGGCAGTGCCCGCTGCTCTACCGGCTCAAGGCGATCGACAGGATCCCGGAACCGAAGACCCGCGCCCAGGTCCTGGGTACCGTCGTCCACTCGGTGCTCGAGGACCTGTACGCACTGGAGCAGTCGGAGCGCGCCCCGGAGCGCGCCGCGGAGCTGGTCCCCGCCGCGGTGGAGCACTTCTACGCGGTCGGCGGCGGCGCCGAGGTGGTGCCGCTCTCCGCCCGGGCGGAGTTCCAGACGGAGGTCGCCGCGTTGGTGTCCGCGCTCTACGGTGTCGAGGATCCCCGGCGCTTCTCCCCCGCCGCGTGCGAGCAGTACCTCGTCACCTCGACCGCGTCCGGTACCCCGCTCCACGGGTACCTGGACCGGGTCGACGTGGCGCCGACCGGTGAGGTCAGGGTGGTCGACTACAAGACGGGTAAGCCACCACATCCGCGTTACCAGACTCAGGCGATGTTCCAGATGCGGTTCTACGCCCTGATGTACCAGCAGATCCACGGGGTGATGCCGGCACAACTCAAGCTGATCTACCTCAGGAACGGCAGCTGGCTGACCCTCTCCCCCGATCTCGCCATGCTTGTGGAGACCGAGACCGAGCTCGACTCACTGTGGGCGGAGATAGAGCGGGCGGGTGAGACCGGGATCTTCCCCCCGCGCACCTCCCGGCTGTGCGACTGGTGTAACCACCAGGCGTTGTGCCCGGCGTTCGGGGGTACCCCGCCGGAGTACCCGGGATGGCCGGGGCGTCGCGTGATACCTCTCGATCCGGGGACGCCCGATGCGGGACACGCCGGACCGATGAGCACATGATGACGCAGGCCTACTTCGAGCCGCTGGGCACGGATGACGGCTGGGAAGTGTTCCGGGCGACCCCGCACACGGTGAGCGCCTGGGGCCCGGATCTGCAGCACGGGTCTCCGCCCTCGGCCGTCCTCACCCGCGCCATGGATCGCCTCGAGTGGACGGAGACTACGAGGATCGCCCGCGTCACGGTGGACCTGCTGGGCCCGGTGCCGCTGGGCGAGGTCCGCACCCGGGCCCGCGTCGTCCGGCCCGGTCGCCGGATCCAGCTGCTGGAGTCGGAACTGGAAGCGGGGGGCCGGATCGTCGCCCGGGCGAGTGCCTGGCGGATGGCCGTCGGCGACACCGCCGAGGTCGAGCAGTCGGCCGACCGTCCGCGCGAGCTCCCGGAGGTGGATCGCGACAGCGGCTTCTTCGACCGGTGGACCAGTGGCTACATCGACTCGCTGGAGATCCGCGGTGCGGGCGACGGGGTCGTCTGGGCCCGTCCCACCCTCCCCCTGGTCTCCGGGGAGGAGATGACTCCGGCGGAACGGGTCATGTCGGTGGCCGACATCGCGAACGGCGTCGGGGCCGTTCTCGAACCCGACGAATGGCGGTTCCTCAACACCGATCTGGTCACCCACCTGCACCGGCGGCCCGTCGGCGAGTGGATCGGGGTCACCGCGTCCGCCTCGATCGGCCCCGACGGCGTCGGGGCCACGTCCGGGACCCTGTACGACGAGGTGGGCGCCATCGGGCACACGCTGCAGGCTCTGCTCGTCGAACGGGTCTGAGTCGATCGGGCGCCGAGGCGTGCCGCGCACCGCCGCACCACCGGGACCGCAGTGCGTCACCCCATGCGGCAGGACCGGATGTCCGTGGCGATGACCGCCTTGGCGCCGGCCGCGACCAGCTCGTCCATGATCGAGTTGACCTTCTTGCGCGGCACCATCGACCGCACCGCCACCCAAGCCGGGTCGGCCATCGGGGAGACGGTGGGTGACTCGATGCCAGGGGTGATGGCAGAGACCGACTCCAGGAGCTCCTTGGGGCAGTCGTAGTCCAACATCATGTACTGCTGGGCAAACACGACGCCCTGCAGGCGGGCCCTCATCTGTGCCATCGCAGGGGTCGTCTCGGCGCCGGCGCGCGCGACCAGGACGCCCATCGAGTCGCACAGGACGTCCCCGAAGGCCTCCAAACCGTGCACCTTGAGTGTCCGACCCGAACCCACCACGTCGGCGATGCAGTCCGCCACCCCGAGCTGGATGGAGATCTCCACCGCGCCGTCCAGCCGGATGACCTCCGCCTCGATCCCCCGCTGCTCAAGGTCGCGGCGGACGATGTTGGGGTACGACGTCGCGATTCGGGCCCCCGCCAGACGGTCCGTGGTCCACCCGGCACCGGAGGGGCCGGCGTAGCGGAAGGTGGAGTGTCCGAAGCCGAGGTCGAGGAGCTCGTCCACCTCCGCCATCGAGTCCATACTCAGATCCCTGCCGGTGATCCCCAGCTCGAGTCGCCCCGAGCCCACGTAGACGGCGATGTCCTTGGGTCGCAGGAAGAAGAACTCGACGTCGTTCTCACGGTCGATCAGCGTGAGGTCCTTACTGCCCTCAGTACGCCGGCGGTACCCCGCCTCGGACAGCATCTCGGAGGCGGACTCGGACAGGGCGCCCTTGTTGGGCACTGCGACACGCAGCATGATGGCGGCTCCAGTATTCGGTGCGGGAGGGGTGCTCGGGGTGGCGGTCAGAGATGCCGGTAGACGTCCTCGAGACCGAGTCCGCGCTTGAGCATCATGACCTGGGTCCAGTAGAGGAGCTGCGAGATCTCCTCGGCCAGTTCCTCATCCGACTGGTACTCGGCGGCGATCCACACCTCGCCCGCCTCTTCGTTGACCTTCTTGCCGAGATGGTGCACGCCCTTGTCGAAGGCGGCGACGGTGCCGGAGCCCTCGGGTCGCGCGGCGATGCGCTCGGACAGCTCGGCGAACAGGGAGTCGAAGGTCTTCACGCGCCCGATTGTCCCACAGCCGACGCCACGGGCGCGCCCGAGGTGAGGGCCACGAGACCGGACGCGTTCACGCCCGTGAGGCTCGGGTGGGTGTGTGCCCCGACCACGTCCGGTTGTCCGTCGGTCGACGGGACGTACAGGACCCGGCATCCCGCGGCGACCGCCGAGGTGGCGCCGGTGACCGAGTCCTCGACCGCGACGGCGGTGGTGGCCTCGACCCCGAGCCGCGAGCACGCCAGCAGGTAGGGGTCGGGTGCCGGCTTGGGGTCGGCCACCATGCACCCCGTCACCACCACATCGAACCGCGAACGGTCGATGAACTCCAGCGGCACCGCCGCGACGTCTGCGGTCGTGTTGGTCACCAGGGCGACCGGGGCGTTAGTCGAGGCGAGGTCCTCCAGCAGCTCCTCGGCCCCCGGCCGCCACCGCATATCGGACCTCATCAGCTCGGTGACCCGTGAGTTGAGCCGGAGGGCCAGTCGATCGAACTCGGCGCCCTCGATGGTGCGCCCGGTGTACTCGCCCAGGATCGCGAAGAACCCGGGGAGCGAGTTGCCCAGGGTCCGCTCGCGGGTCGCCTCGTCGAGCGGACGGCCCAGGTACTCGGCGAGCTCGTAGACGGCGATGTCCCACAATCGCTCGGTGTCGACGAGCGTGCCGTCCATGTCGAGACACACGGCGGCGGGGAGACGGGAGTACGAAATGCTGGTCACGGGCTACTGTCTACCGGACAACGGGCCACCGGGGGTACCGTGACCGGCCCCGTTGGTTCCTCCGTCAACCGCCGTTCAGTGGCAGTTCCCCGCAGGAACGAGGAATCGTTCGGTGTGGGTGGCGGAGGCGAACGGCGCGACGGACCCGGGGGCGAAGGTGGGCAGAGCGGACTTGCTGGTGGTGATGGTGACCGCCAGCCGCCCGTGCCCGGTGAGGACGCCGCCGACGCCGACTTCGGGTCCGGTCGACTGGACCGTGTGCACGCCCCTCGCATCGGTATCGATGTTGTGCCACTCCACGGTCGCGGAGTTGAACGGGAACAGGGTGGCCGAGAAGTCGAACGAGCCGACGGGCTGGTCCAGGTCCCTGGCGTTCGCGCTCAGCGCCTGGTGGAAGCGCTCGTCGCCGCCCAGCGCGCAGGTGGTGAAGGCGCCGAAGCGAATGGTGTGCTCACCACCCAGCGGGTATGGCATCCGCACGTCCCAGGCGGGCGACTCGCGCCATACCTGGGCTGACGCCGCAGGGGACCCGGCCACGGCCACTCCCCCGGCGAGCAGGGCTGCCGCACAGGTGAGAGCGGCTGATCGACGGATAGTGGTCATGACTGTCTCCTCGGTGTCTTCGGCCCTCGGCGGAACCCGGGGCACACGGCCTTACCGGGATATCGCTGCGCGCAGACCGGGTGTTAGCCGCGTCACCACCGACGGGCGGTCCGTGCCTCCAGTGGTTCGGTCGGGCGTTCGTCGAAGTCGCTGAGCTTGTGCGGCGCGATCACGACGCGTGCCGAGTTGAGGATTGCGAGGACGTCGATGACCTCCTGGGCGATCGCTCCGGCGAGAGGGCTGAGCAGGCCGAAGACCGCGAGAAGCATCCCGAGCACGGAGGCGGCCATCCCGCCCAACGCCGACTGCAGAGCGATCCGACGCATCCGCGCCCCGATGTGGAGGAGGTCGTCGAGTCGCTCCAGGGAGGAGTCCAACACCACGGCGTCGGCGGCCTCGGCGGTCACGTCGGACGTGGATCCGAAGGCGACCCCGGCCGAGGCGGCCGTCATCGCGGGGGCGTCGTTGATCCCGTCGCCGAGGTACAGGGTGGGACCCGCCGCCGTGCGCTCGCGGACGATCGCGAGCTTCCCCTCGGGACTGACCCCGCCGTACACCTCGGTGATGCCCACCCGGTCCGCCAACCGGCGGACCTCGGCCTCACGGTCACCGGAGATGATCATCATCCGGGTGACGCCGTGTGCGCGCGGGAGATGCGCGATGAAGTCGGCCGCGGTGGCCCGTGGTTCGTCACGGAACCGGAGGATCGCGGCGTACCGGTCGTCGAGGAGGACGACCGCCTCCATCCCCGTCTCGGACCCCGGGAGCAGGCTGGACGCACCCGGATCGACTTCGGCGAGTCCGCGACGGTTGGTCAGGCGGACCACGTGTCCACCCACCTCGCCGACCAGTCCGCCGCCGGGCTTCTCCGCGACGGAGGTGGTGGGCGGGGTCCCGAGGTTCCGTTCGGCTGCCGCGTCGATGACGGCTCCGGCGAGCGGGTGGCGGGAGTAGGCCTCGATCGCCGCCGCCGCGGCGAGCACCTCGTCGGGATCGATCCCGGGCCTCGCGACGATCTCCGTGAGGACCGGACGCCCGTAGGTCAGCGTGCCGGTCTTGTCGAACATCATCGTCTCGACGCGCCCCACGTCCTCGAGCATCGCCGGGTTCCGGATGATGATGCCCCGCTTGGCGGCCAGCGAGATGGCACCGATGATCGCGACGGGGACACCGATGAGGAGCGGGCACGGGGTCGCGACCACGACCACCGCGAGGAAACGGGTCGGATCTCCGGAGATCGCCCAGCCCAGGATGCCCAGCGTCAGCGCGATGAGCGTGTACCAGGCGCCGAGGCGATCGGCGAGGCGACGCATCGGGGGCCGGTTCTCCTCCGCCTCCCGCAGCACGCCGACGATCTGCGCATAGCGGGAATCCGCCGCCACCCGCTCGGCGCGGACGGTCAGTGCCGACTCGCCGTTGATGGCGCCGGAGAGCACCTGGGACCCGGGTGTCTTGGGGACGACGTACGGCTCGCCGGTGAGGTACGACTCGTCCATCGCGCCTCTGCCCTCCACCACCTCGCCGTCGACAGGGCACAGTTCGTGGGGCAGGACGAGCAGAAGGTCATCGACCAGCACCTCGTCGGCATGGAGGTCGTCGACGCCCTCGGACGCCGAGTCCCCGCGGAGGCGGTGCGCGATCGTCGGGCTGCGTCGGGCGAGGGCGTCGAGAGTCGCCGACGCCCTCCGGGACGCCGCGGCCTCGAGCGCCTCTCCCCCGGACAGCATGAGGACGATGATCGCGGCCACCAGCCACTCGGAGAGCAGGACCGCGGTGACGATCGACACCGCGGCGAGCATGTCCGCTCCCCCGGCACTCTTCACCGCCGAGCGGACGACCCCGATGATGAGCGGGATCCCCCCGACCACCACGACGGCGACCAGCGGAGCACGGATCAGCCACTCCGCGGTGTCGGAGACGTCGGGGTCGGTGAGTGCGCGCGAGACGAGGTAGATCGCGATCGCCAGGACGGTGGACAGGGCGAGGACGCCCTGCCGCGAGGCGACGAACGTCCGCAGCGCCCCGTCCCGGCCGGTATCCACATACTCATCATCACCCGTCAGGGCGGCCTCCACCAGCCAGGAGAGGCTGCCCTGGGTGCTCGGGTCACACGTTGAAGTACTTGGCCTCCGGGTGGTAGAGCACGAACGCGTCCGTCGACTGCTCGGGGTGGAGCTGCAGTTCCTCCGAGAGTTCGACCCCGATGCGCTCCGGCTCCAGCAGGTCCACCACGACCTTGCGGGACTCCAGGTCCGGGCACGCGCCGTAGCCGAAGCTGTAGCGGGCTCCCCGGTACTTGAGGTCGAAGTAGTCGTGGATGGTGTCGGGGTCCTCGTCCGAGACCGCGCCCTCGGGCAGCCGCAGTTCGTCACGCACCCGCCGGTGCCAGAACTCGGCCAGTGCCTCGGTGAGCTGGACCGACAGACCGTGGACCTCGAGGTAGTCGCGATAATTGTCCGCCGCGAACAGTTCGTTGGCGAAGTCCGCGATCGGGGTCCCCATGGTGACGAGCTGGAAGGGCAGGACGTCGACGGTCCCCTCGGCCTCGCAACGTTCCTTGGAGGCCAGGAAGTCCGGGATGCTCAGGAACCGTCCCCGCTGCTGGCGGGGGAACGAGATCCGGTGCAGCACCTCGGCGTCCGGCCGGGGCTCGGCCAGCACACAGATGTCCTCGCCCTCCGAGTAGGCCGGGAAGTATCCGTAGACCACGGCGGAGTGGGCCAGGATCCGCTCGGTGGTGAGGCGGTCGATCCACGAACGCATGCGCGGCCGACCCTCGGTGGCGACCAGTTCGTCGTAGTCGGGGCCGTCCCCGCTGCGGGTGCCGCGAAGCCCCCACTGCCCGAAAAACAGCGCACGCTCGTCGAGGTGACCGACGTAGTCGGCCACGGGGATGCCCTTGGCGATCCGCGTCCCCCAGAAGGGCGGGGTGGCGATCGGCTGGTCCGCCGCGACGTCCGACCTCTCCGGGACCACGACGGGCTCGGCCTCGGCGGCCCGTTTGGCGGCGATCCGCTCGCTGCGGGCCCGGCGCTCGCGCCGTTCCGCGGCCTTGGCCGACGCGTCCGAGGACTCGGACATGGGGACGCCGGTCCGCTTGGCCGTCATCACCTCGTCCATGAGTCGCAGTCCCTCGAACGCGTCCCTGGCGTAGAACACCTCGCCCTCGTACATCCCGGCGAGATCCACCTCGACGTAGGCGCGCGTCAGGGCGGCACCACCCAGAAGGACCGGGAAGTCGCCGGCGATGCCCTCGGAGTTGAGCTCCGCGAGGTTGTCCTTCATCACCACGGTGGACTTGACCAGGAGGCCGGACATGCCGATCACGTCCGCCCTGTGCTCCCGGGCCGCCGAGATGATGTCCGCGATCGGCTGCTTGATGCCGATGTTGACCACGTCGTACCCGTTGTTGGACAGGATGATGTCCACCAGGTTCTTGCCGATGTCGTGGACGTCGCCCTTGACCGTCGCCAGGACGATGCGGCCCTTGCCGTCCTCGTCGCTTGCCTCCATGTGGGGTTCCAGATGGGCGACCGCGGTCTTCATGGTCTCGGCCGACTGCAGGACGAACGGCAGCTGCATCTGGCCCGAACCGAACAGCTCGCCGACCGTCTTCATGCCGCTGAGCAGGTGGGTGTTGATGATCTCGAGCGGGGGGATCTCCTCCATCGCCGCGTCGAGATCGGCCTCGAGGCCCTTGCGCTCGCCGTCGACGATCCGCGCCGACAAGCGGTCCATGAGCGGCATCGCCGCGAGCTCGGCCGCCCTCGCGTCCTTGGTGCTCGCCGTGGAGACGCCGTCGAAGAGCTCCATGAACACCTGGAGCGGGTCGTACCCCTCCTTACGGCGGTCGTAGACGAGGTCGAGCGCGACCTCCCGCTGACGATCGTCGATCTTGCTCATGGGCAGGATCTTGGAGCTGTGCGCGATGGCGGTGTCCAGGCCGGCCTGGATGCACTCGTGCAGGAACACGGAGTTGAGCACCTGACGCGCGGCGGGATTGAGGCCGAACGAGATGTTGGACAATCCCAACGTGGTGTGGATCCTCGGGTGCGATTCGGTGAGCCTGCGGATCGCCTCGATGGTCTCGATCCCGTCCCGTCGCACCTCCTCCTGGCCGGTGGAGATGGGGAAGGTCAGGCAGTCGATGATGATGTCGTCCTCGGCGATCCCCCAGTTCTCCGTGAGGTCGGCGATGATCCGCTCCGCGATCTCGACCTTGCGGTCCGCCGTGCGTGCCTGGCCCTCCTCGTCGATGGCCAGCCCGACCACCGCCGCACCGTGGCGCGAGACCAGTTCCATGATCTTCTGGAAGCGCGACTCCGGGCCGGCCCCGTCCTCGTAGTTGACCGAGTTGACCGTGCACCGTCCGCCGAGGTGCTCCAAGCCCGTCCGGATGACCTCGGGTTCGGTCGAGTCGAGCATGATCGGAAGGGTCGAGGAGGTCGACAGCCGTCCGGCCAACTCGGCCATGTCCCCCGAGCCGTCCCTGCCGACGTAGTCCACGCAGAGGTCGATCATCTGCGCGCCGTCCCGCATCTGCTCCTTGGCGATGTCCATGCAGGTGTCCCAGTCGGCGGCGAGCATCGCGTCCCGGAACCGCTTGGACCCGTTGGCGTTGGTGCGCTCGCCGATCATGAGGATGCCGGCGTCGGCCCGCAGCGGGGTCGAGCTGTAGAGAGAGGCGACCGCGTTGATCGGCTCGACCCGACGCTCTGCCTTCGCCCTGGACCTCACCTCGTCCCGGAGTCGGGTGATGTGCTCGGGGGTGGTGCCGCAGCACCCGCCGACCATCGACAGCCCGAACTCGGAGACGAAGTCGGCGACCTGGGGGCCGAACGCCTCGGCGCCGAGCGGGTACACGGCTCCGTGTTCGCCCAGTTCGGGCAGCCCCGCGTTGGGCATGACGGAGACGGGGACGCCGGCGTGCTGGGTGAGGTAGCGCAGGTGCTCGATCATCTCGGCGGGCCCGGTGGCGCAGTTGAGGCCGATCATGTCGATGCCGAGCGGCTCGAGCGCGGTCAGCGCCGCCCCGATGTCGGACCCCAGGAGCATGGTCCCGGTGGTCTCGATGGTCACGTGCGTGATGATGGGCAGCCGGCGCCCGGCGGCCGCCATGCCGTCCTGGCAGCCCAGCACCGCGGCCTTGACCTGGAGAAGGTCCTGGCTGGTCTCGACGAGGAACGCGTCGGCTCCGCCCCGGGCCAGGCCCTCCGCCGCGCGGGCGTAGGCGTCCCTCATCTCCTCGAACGTGGCCTGCCCGAGCGAGGGCAACTTGGTCCCCGGGCCGAGGGAGCCGAGCACCATCCGCGGGGTGCCGTCCTCGGAGGGGCCCATCTCGTCGGCGACCTGCCGGGCGATCGCGGCACCCTTCTCGGCCAGCTCGCCGATGCGGTCGACGATGTCGTAGTCCCCCAGGTTGGACAGGTTGCACCCGAAGGTGTTGGTCTCCACCAGATCCGCGCCGGCCTCGAAGAACGCGCGGTGGATGTCCGCGACGACGTCCGGGCGGGTGGCGTTGAGGATCTCGTTGCATCCCTCCAGACCGAGGAAGTCGACGTCCACATCCAGGTCCACCGCCTGCAACATCGTGCCCATCGCCCCGTCGCTGATCAGTACTCGCCGGCGGGCGGCGTCCAACAGGGGCGAATCGAAATCGACAGACATGGCCCCAGTGTATGGGTGCCCCGGAAGTGTCCGTCCGTAGGCTGTACTGATGACTGTCGAATGGACCCCCGACGGGCACCTCGATCTCGAGAGCCCGGTGATGATCGTGGCCTTCGAGGGCTGGAACGACGCCGCGGACGTGGCGACCGGGACCGTCGAACATCTCGCGCTGACCTGGGAGGCGCGGCAGATCGCGGAGATCGGTGGCGACGAGTTCTTCGACTACCTCGACCAGCGGCCGACGGTCCGGCATTCCGGCGGGGTGTCGCGATCGGTCGAGTGGCCACAGATCCTCGTGTCCGCGTGCCGACCGGACGGCTTCGACCACGACGTGTTGCTGGTCCGGGGGCCCGAGCCGGGTCTGAAGTGGCGCCGGTTCGCCTCCGAGTTCGTGGACCTCGTCGACACCCTGGGAGTCACCGAGGTGGTGCTGTTGGGTGCCTATCTCGCCGATGTGCCCCACACCCGCCCCGTTCCGCTCACCGGGACGGCGTTCAATCGGCAGAGGATGGCCGAGATGGGGGTCCGGGCCTCCGATTACGAGGGGCCCACCGGGATGACCGGGGTCCTCCAGCAACTCCTCACCGAGGCCGGGGTCCCGACGGTGAGTCTGTGGGCGGGTGTCCCCCACTACGTCGCCGCACCGCCCAATCCGCGCGGCACCGAGGCGGTGCTGTCCTGGTTGGCGGAGAACCTGGGGGTGGCCGTCCCGATGGACGCACTGCGCGTGCAGTCCCGCACGTGGGTCGCGAAGGTCGACGCCGCCGCCGGCGAGGACGAGGACCTCCGCGACTACATCCAGTCCCTGGAGGACCGGATGGACGACGAGAACGGGGTCGGGGCGGGGGTCGACCCCGAACCCGACCGTGGTCGGGCCGCTGACGGGGAGACGATGCCGCTGGTCGACGGCGAGTCGATCGCCGCCGAGTTCGAGCGCTTCCTGCGAGGCGAGCGGGACGAGCCCGACGCCGGGTAGACCGTCAGACCGTCGGACCGGTCACCGGAACGCCGTCAGGTGGCGGGGGCGAGACCGAGCAGGGCGTCGAGGGCGGTCGCGATGGACGGTCCCGCGGACGGGTCGGACTCGTCCCCGGCCAGGGTCGCCTCTGCCCACCTGTCGACCGCGGCCAGGGCGCCCGGGGTGTCGAGGTCGTCCGCGAGACGTTCCCGCACGGCGATGATGGTCGCGGCGGAGTCGGCGCCCGATCCCCGGGAGATCGCACGGAACCACGTCTCGCACCGGGAGCGGGCCTCCGCGAGCAGGTCCTCCGACCAGGAGCGGTCCGTCCGGTAATGGCCGGCGGCCAGGGCGAGTCGGATGACGGCCGGGTCCACCCCCTGTTCGCGGAGTGTCTTGACCCGGACGAGATTGCCCAGCGACTTGCTCATCTTGACCCCGTCGAGGCCGATCATCGCCGCGTGCACGTAGAAGCGCGCGAACGGGGAACGACCGGTCGCGGCCTCCGCGTGGGCGGCGGAGAACTCGTGGTGTGGGAACGCGAGGTCGCTGCCCCCACCCTGGATGTCGAACTCCATACCCAGGCGGTTCCGGGCGATCGCCGAACACTCGATGTGCCATCCGGGTCTGCCCGCCCCCCAGGGCGAGGGCCAGGACGGCTCCCCCGGTCGCTGCACCCGCCACAGCAGTGCGTCCAGCGGGTGCTCCTTGCCGGGCCGGTCCGGGTCCCCGCCGCGCTCGGCGAACGCGGCGGCCATCTCCTGGGCGTCGTACCCCGACTCGTACCCGAAGGCCGGGGTGGCCCGGTGTCGGTAGTAGACATCGGGGTACCCGTCGACCCCGGGATCGATCCGGTAGGCGTGGCCGCGGTCGACGAGCTCGGCGACCATCTCCACGACCTCGTCGATGGTCTCGGTGGCGGCCACGTAGTCGCGGGGTGGGAGCACGCGGAGCGCCTCCATGTCGGAGCGGAACAGATCGGTCTCACGGTCCCCGAGTTCCCTCCAGTCCACGCCGTCTCGCTCCGCCCTCTCGAACAGCGGGTCGTCGACGTCCGTGGTGTTCTGGACGTAGTGGACCTCGTGTCCGGCGTCCAGCAGGAGCCGGTACACCAGATCGAACGTCAGGTAGGTCGCCGCGTGACCGAGGTGGGTGGTGTCGTAGGGGGTGATGCCGCAGACGTACATCCCGGCGACTGGCCCGGCGGACACCTCCCGGACCTGTCCGCTCGCCGTGTCGTACAACTTCAGGGGGGCACCGTCGCCGGGGACGGCGGGGACGGCAGGCGGGGGCCACGAGTGCATGCGGGCGAGTCTAGATACCGGGCGGGTTCAGAAGAGCGGCCAGGGTAACGGGTAGCCCGCTCCCGGTACGGGGAACACCTCGCCGTCGAGCAGTGCGGTGACCCGTGCGCCCAGGGCGCGCACCTCGGCGGGTGAGAGCAGGTCACGCAGGCTTTCCGCGAGGAGGGCGTCCCCGGACAGCCCGCCACGCACCCTCTCCAGTCCCTCGAGATCCCCCGGGGGCAGCGGCTGGCCGGCCCACCCCCACAGGACGGTGCGCAGCTTCGGCTCGGTGTGGAACGACAGGCCGTGATCGATCGCCCAGATCAGGCCGGAGGTGTCGACGAGGACGTGTCCGCCCTTGCGGTCGGCGTTGTTGACGACGTGGTCGAACAACGCGATACGACGGAGCCGTTCGTCCAGGGCGTGCGCCACCACCACGTCCTCCCCGCGGGATCCCTCACCCCGGAGCACCGCCACCCGGCCGGGGGGAAGGGCGCCCACCGGGTGGACGTCCACCGGGTCGTGGCCGGGCGCCTCACCCCGGTCGAGCTCGTCGATCCATCGTTGCGCCATCCCCGGGCCGCCGGGGCCGTGTGCTCCCACCGTCTCGGGCACCAGGTCCCACCCCAGGGCCACGGACACCGCGTACGCCGCGATCTCCCGAGCCGCCAGGCTGCCGTCGGGGAAGTCCATGAGCGGCCGCTCCCCCGCCGACGGTTTGTACACCCAGTGCTCGCCCTCGGCGTCCACGCAGCGGTACACCGCGTTGCTTCCCGAGGGGATCCGGTGCAGAACGGTGAGTTCGGGGCCCGGCGGGCGGGCGGTCACGGGTCGACGAGGTCGGCGAGCGCGTCACCGGAGCGCGGGAGGTACCCGTTGAGGCGGATGCACAGGTGACCCGTGGTGTCGATCGGCTCGCCGCACAGCGGGCACGGAGCGCGCCCGGCGGAGACGACCTTCTCGCTGCGCAGGACGAACTGCCGTGCACGCTGCGGGGTCAGGAACACGCGGAGCGCATCGGGGGCGTCCTCCGCATCCGACAGGACGACCGACTCGTCGGTGGCGGTGGGGTCCGCCGCCAGCAGCTCCACGACGATCTGGCTCTTCTCGCCGTCCCACCCCAGGCCCATCGTGCCCACCTGGAACTCCGCGTCGACGGGCATCTCCAGCGGCGCCAGGTCGTCCACGACGCCGGCGGCCGGGGGGACGGGGACATCGGACTTCGCGGCGATCTCGTCGAGGAGATCCCCCATCCGCTCCGAGAGGATCTGGGCCTGTTGCTTCTCGCACCGGACGGAGACGGTTCGGCCGCCGCCCGTGGCCTGGACGAAGAACACGCGCTCGCCGGGTTGGCCGACCGTGCCCACCACGAACCGGGCCGGTTCGCGGAACTCGTGGACTTCCCTGCTCATGCCGGTCGTCTCCCTCGTGTGCTGCCGTGTGGTGCCGGGTGGTCCCGGGTGGAGGTGCGGTTCATAAGGGTACGTTCCCGCCGGGCACCGCGTCCGAGCTGGCGTCTCCGGCGGTGGCGTTGCCCACGTGTCCGGCGGGCTCCCCGCGGAGACTGGCGAGGTCTCCACCGGTGTCGTTGACCCGGAGGACGAACGGCCGGTGGGGGGTGTAGCGGACCACCGACACCGATCCCGGCTCCACCACGATGCGCTGGAAATGGTCGAGATGCATCCCGTACGCATCGGCGATCACCGACTTGATCACGTCTCCGTGGCTACATGCCACCCACAGCACGTCGCGGCCCGCGTCCTCGGCCAGGCGGCGGTCGTGCTCCCGGACGGCCGAGACGGCGCGGGTGGCCATCTCGGCGAGGGACTCACCCCCGGGGAAGACGGCCGAGGAGGGGTGCTGCTGCACCACCGACCACATGTGTTCGGACGCGAGCTCGGTCAGGGTCCGTCCGGTCCAGGTGCCGTAGTCGACCTCGACCAGGCCCTCCTCGACCACCGGTTCCACCCCGAACGCGGCGGCCAAGGGCTCGACCGTCTCCCGGCAGCGCATGAGCGGCGACCGGACGACCGCCTCGACCGGGAGACCGTCGAGACGTCGGCAGAGGTCCTGTGCCTGCGCCCGGCCCGTCTCGTCGAGCGCGACCCCGGACGTGCGGCCGGCCAGGGTGAGCGCGGTGTTGGCGGTCGAGCGGCCGTGGCGCAGGAGGATGACGGTCATGACGGCAGGTTACCGACGCCGCGCCACTTCGGTGGTGAGGTCAGGTCGCGGGGATCGCGCCGGTGGACAGCAGCGCGATCACGACCAGGCCGAGGATGATGCGGTACCCGGCGAACCAGGCCAGCGAGTGGTTCTGCACGAAGCGCAGGAGCCACGCGATGGCGGCGTAGCCCAGCACGAACGCGATCACCGATCCCACGATCAGCTGGATCCCGGTGGCGGACTGCCCCACGGACGGCTCGAACGCGTCGGGGAGGCTGAACAACCCGGAGGCCAGGACCGCCGGGATCGCCAGCAGGAAGGAGAACCGTGCGGCGGCCTCGCGGGACATGTTGAGGAACAGCCCGGCCGAGATGGTGCCGCCCGAACGGCTGACACCGGGGATCAGCGCCAGGCACTGGGCCAGTCCCATGACCACCGCGTCCTTCATCGTCAAGCCCTCGAGCGACTGGCCGTCGACGGGGCGGTCCTGCTTGGAGACCTTCTCCGCGATGAGGAACACGAACGAGAACGCGATCAGCACGATCGCCGTGATCCACAGGTTCCGGGCGGCGTCCCGGATGAGGTCCTTGCCGAAGAAGCCGATCACGGCGATGGGGACCGAGCCGATGATCACGTACCAGCCGAGCCGGTAGTCCGGGTCGTCGCGGCGCCGGCGGTCGAACACCCCCCGGAACCACGCGACGAGGATCCGCACGATGTCCTTGAAGAAGAACACCAGCACGGCGGCCTCCGTGCCGAGCTGGATGACCGCCGTGAACGAGGCTCCCGCGTCCGCACCGAACAGCCAGGTGGAGAAGATGCGGAGGTGCCCGGAGGACGAGACGGGCAGGAACTCCGTGATCCCCTGGATCACGGAGAGCACGATCACCTGGAGCCAGGACATGCCGTCCGCAGCGGGGGCGGCCAGGACCGTCGGGTTCACGGGCGCTGCTTTCTGTCGGGGAACGTCGGCACGGGCGCGGGTGTCTCACCGCACCGCCGTGAGGGTAGTCGTCCGGACCTGGACGGCGACTGAGGACCCGCGTGGGGGACACTGTGGAGAAGTCGAAAGGAACACCGTGACCCTTCGTGTCCACCGCCGCTCCGCTGTGACCGCCGCTCTGCTCTCCCTCGCCGTCGGGCTCGCCGGCTGCGCGTCGACCACCAGCCAACTGGAGGACTACACCGGGATCGAGCAGGGTAACGCCCGACCCGCCGCGTCGCCCCAGGTCTCCGATCCCGAGGGCGGTGAGGTCGTCCCGGTCCCGGGTTCCGTGTCCTCGCTGGTCGCCGTGGGTGACACGGTGGTGGCGCAGGTCGACGGCCCGCCGACTCTGGAGATCGCCCGCGTGGACGGGACCCGATGGATCCCGGAGACGACCGTCGAGCTGCCCGCGGATGCGGGAACCGCCACCGCCGGGGTCGACGGGACGGTTCTTGTCCCCTTCGGCGACGGCGTCGTCGTGGTCACGGCGGCAGGTGACGCACGCGAGATCTCGGGACTCGGACCGGTCACCGCGGCGGCCGTGACCACCGACGGTCGCCTGCTCACGGGCGCCCCCGGCGGCGACGTGGTCGTCCGGGACGCCGACGGGACGGAACAGCATCGCCTCGCAGGCCTGACATCGGTCGATCGGATCAGTGTGGCCCGGGACGGTTCGGTCACGGCGTTCAGCCGACCGGACACCGTCATCGCCAGCATCGACCTGGACGAGGACGGCGCCGGTCCGCTCCTGCGCGCCGGGAAGGGCGCCGGGAGACTCGACGAGTACGGCGAGGGCACGGTCGTCGCCAGCGACACCGTGGGTGACACGCTCCTCGTCTACTCGACCTCCCCGATCCGGCTCCACCAGCAGTTCCCGGTCGCAGCGGCCCCCTGGGCGGTCGCCGGGGACCCCACCCGGGACGTCGTCTGGGTCACCTCCACCGGAACCAACACCGTCCAGGCGTACGATCTCGGCGACGGCACAGGGGTCCGGCGTGCCGAGATCGCGACGGTACGTCAGCCGGACTCGCTGGTGGTCACGGCCTCCGGGACCGTGGTCGTCGGTTCCTCCGACGGTGCCGGCCTCCACCTGATGCGCCCATCACTGCCCGTGCCGTCGAGCTGATCGAAGGACCACCCACGTCCCATCGAGGAGGACCGTGTACTCGCTGATGAAGAGTGTGCTGTTCCGCTTTCCGGCGGAGCGGATCCACCACCTGGTATTCGGCTTTCTCAAGCTGCTGACCCTGGTGCCGCCACTGGGCTCCCTGGTGCGCCGGTTCCTCGGCGTCCGTGATCCGGTGCTGGCCCAGGATGTCCTGGGCCGTCGCTTCCCGGGGCCGCTCGGCCTCGCCGCCGGCTTCGACAAGAACGCGGCGGCCGTCGACTCGTGGGGGGCGATCGGTTTCGGGTTCAGTGAGGTCGGCACGGTCACCGCGTCACCCCAGCCCGGCAACCCGTCGCCTCGTCTGTTCCGGCTCCCGGACGACCGGGCCATCCTCAACCGCATGGGGTTCAACAACCACGGCGCGGGCAACGCGGCCAACAACCTGCGGCGGCGGCGGAGCAGCGACCCGGTGGGGATCAACATCGGCAAGACCAAGGTGGTACCCGCGGAGGACGCCGTTCGGGACTACGTGGCCTCGGCCAGCATGCTGACCGGGCTGGCCGACTACATGGTGGTCAACGTCAGCTCCCCCAACACCCCCGGCCTGAGGGATCTGCAGGCGGTCGAATCGCTGCGTCCCATCCTCACAGCGGTACGTGACGTGGCGACGATCCCGGTGCTGGTGAAGATCGCCCCGGACCTGGACGACGCGGACATCGACGCGGTCACCGATCTCGTCGTGGAACTCGGCCTCGCCGGCATCGTCGCCACCAACACCACCATCTCGCGCGACGGGCTCACGACACCGGAGAGCACGGTGGCGGCGATGGGTGCGGGAGGGATCTCGGGTGCGCCCGTCGCGGACCGGTCCCGCCAGGTGCTCGCCCGGATCCACGAGCGGGCCGGCGATCGGCTCGTCATCATCTCGGTCGGCGGCGTCGAGACCCCGGAGGACGTGTGGGACCGCATCACCCACGGCGCCCACCTGGTCCAGACCTACACCGGCTTCGTGTTCACCGGCCCCGGTCTCATCCGTGGGACCAACAAGCTCGTCGCCCGACGGCTCCGGCAGGGCGGGTTCGCCTCCCTGGCGGACGCCGTCGGTTCCGCGGTCAGCTGACCGCTACTGCTCGAAGAGCGCCGTGGTGGTCCCGCGGGCCAGGCCCTGTCCGAAGAGGTTGAACCCGACGAAGGCGCAGGAGGCGTCCTCCCCGAGTTCGATCGCGTCGCCGACGGCGTGAACGGCGAGGATGTACCGGTGCGGACCGTGGCCCTCCGGCGGGGCCGCGCCCACGAACCCCGTGAACCCGGCGTCGTTGCGGACCACGACGGCCCCCTCCGGCAGGCCCGAGGTGTCGTCGCCGGTGCACGCCCCCTCCGGTAGCGAGGTCACGTCGGCCGGGATGTTGGCCACCGACCAGTGCCAGAACCCCGAGGCCGTCGGCGCGTCCGGGTCGAAGACGGTCACCACATAGGTCCGGGTCCCCTCCGGTCCGGCACTCCACGTCACCTGTGGGGACCTGTCCTCGCCGCCCTCGACGCCCATCTTCCCGCCGAGCTGCGCGGACGACAGGGTGGAGCCCTCGGTGAAGGACTCGCTCGTCACCTCGAGCGCGGGGAGATCCGGCAGGGCGTCATAGGGGTTCGGCACGCGGAAGTCGGTCATCGTCATCCTCCTGGGTCGGACGGTGTGGGGGAGGTATCCCCCAGCCGGTCACGTCCTTGTCTACCAGCGATGACCGACGGGCGCCGGGTGGGAGCGGGGTCCGATTTGTCCCACGGTTCGCGCATCGGCTAGTGTCATTCCTCGCACGACCAAGCCGGGAACGAGCCGGTGCAGGTCACCAGTGTGCGAGCGCGAGTGGCGGAATGGCAGACGCGCTAGCTTGAGGTGCTAGTGTCCTATTAACGGACGTGGGGGTTCAAGTCCCCCCTCGCGCACACTGTGTCGAGACAGTAGAAGTGGCCCCGGATCCGTGAGGATCCGGGGCCCACTTGTTTCCGGGAGGACTCCCGATGGCCCGCACGCCGCCACCCCCCGCCCCACGGTGGCTGGTCGAGCGACTGCGCAGACTCCTCGCAGACGAACAGGTGGCGCGCGAGGACGAACTGCTGGCCCGCGGGGTGTCGAGGTCCGGCGTTCGATGCCGGATGAGGTCCGCCGTCGCCCGGGCGGCGGATGCGCTGGGATACCTGGTCGGCGCCACCGCTCGCGCCGTGGACCGGCGTCTCGAGACCCTGGGACTGGCTCCCCCACCCCTCGACCCGCCCCCCGAGGTCCGCGACGACCTCCGCGCGTTCTTCGGACACACGATCGACCCGGCCGAGGTGATGATCCGTCGGGGACACGTGCCCGCTGTGCCCCACCGGCGCGCGTTCGCGCTACCCGGCCTCATCTACCTGGGCGCCGACGCCGGAATCGTGCGCCCGCGCGGAGGGGGCGTCGAGCGACCCCGGGCCACCCCGACGCTGGTGCACGAGCTGGTCCACGTCTGGCAGGGCCGGGTCATCGGCCCCCGATACGTGGTCATCGCGCTGGTCGAGCAGGCACGACAGGGGCGTCGGGCCTACGACTGGCGCGCGGTGCTCGACGGCGCCGTCCACGACCGTGCCTCCCACGACCGTGCCTCTTACGATCGTGCCCCGCGGGCCTTCCCGGTGGAGGCCCACGCCCAGCTGGTGTCCGAGGCCTACGCCCACCGGTACGGGTTCAGCCCCGCAGCGGCGTCCGCGAGGCGGAGTCGGCAGCTGCCGGCCGTGGAGGAGGCGCTCGCCGGGCTCAGGGCCGGTCGCGCGCCCACCCTGCCGTGGCGAGCGGTTTAGGGACCGACGGCCTCGTCGTCGTACCGTGTCCTGGTGACAGGCATCGATCCGGACGACCTCGAGACCCTCCAGCGCGTCCTCGACCAGGCGGCGGCGCTCGGGGAGGACCACCCCGATTCCATCCGGGTACAGCGCTCGGTCGGCCACATGTTCAAGCTGCTCAAGAAGTCCCGCCGGAACGAGGTCCGACGCGCCCGGCAGGAGGCGGACAAGGCGGTCATCGAGGCCACCGCGACCGGGTCGCCCTCCCGAATCGACGACGAGACCGCCGGCATCCGCCTGGTCTCCAACGCCCCGGGCGCCGTCGCCGGCCACCTCCAGCGCGCGATGGCGTGCTACGTCTGCAAACAGCGCTTCACCCAGGTCGACGCCTTCTACCACCAGCTGTGCCCGAGGTGTGCGGCGCTCAACCGTGCCAGGCGGGATCCGGAGATGGACCTCACCGGCCGGCGGGCCCTGCTCACCGGTGGCCGCGCGAAGATCGGCATGTACATCGCCCTGATGCTGCTGCGCGCCGGCGCCGACGTCACCATCACCACCCGTTTCCCCCGCGACGCCGCCCGCCGGTTCGCCTCGATGCCAGACCACGCCGACTGGGCCGACCGCGTGCACGTGATCGGGGTGGACCTGCGAGACCCCGCCCAGGTCGTGGCACTGGCCGACGAGGTCGCCGCCGCCGGACCGCTCGACATCCTCATCAACAACGCCGCCCAGACGGTGCGCCGCTCCCCCGGGTCATACTCCGGACTCGTGGACGGGGAGTCCGCGCCCCTCACCGGGCGGGCCGCCGACATCCCCATGATCACCATGGGCCGCACCTCCGAGCTGCACCCGGCCGCGCTGATGGGCGGCGAGTCCGCGCTCATCGGCTCCGACGAGGCCGAGCGCGAGGCCGGACACATCGCCGAACAGGCGCTCCTGGCCGGGTCGGCGTCCCTGGACCGCGTGGCCGCCGGCACCGCCATCGACGCCGGCGGGCTGCTGCCGGACGTGGTGGACCACAACAGCTGGGTGGCCACGGTCGAGCAGGTGGAGCCCATGGAGATGCTCGAGGTGCAGCTGTGCAACTCGGTCGCCCCGTTCATCCTGGTCTCCCGACTGCGGCCCGCGCTCGCCGCGTCGAAGGCCCGCCGCAAGTACGTCGTCAACGTCTCCGCCATGGAGGGCCAGTTCTCCCGGCGCTACAAGGGCGCGGGGCACCCGCACACCAACATGGCCAAGGCGGGCCTGAACATGCTCACCCGCACCTCCGCCGAGGAGATGTTCACCGAACACGGCATCCTCATGACCGCGGTCGACACGGGCTGGATCACCGACGAGCGTCCGCACACGACCAAGGTCCGGCTGCACGAGGAGGGCTTCCACGCGCCCCTGGACCTCGTCGACGGCGCGGCCCGCGTGGTGGACCCGATCGTCCGCGGCGAGGCCGGCGTGGACCTCTACGGCTGCTTCCTCAAAGACTTCGAGCCGAGCCCGTGGTGAGCGTCGACGCCGCCCGGCGGATCCTGGCCGACGAGCTGATGCCCGCGATCCGGGCCGCGGTGGCCGATCTCGGCGGCGACGGGCCCGACACGCTCGTGCACCACCGGCCCACCGCCGAGGGTTCCGAGTGGCCCACCAACACCGCCGCCGC